>CACYCJ010000094.1 GCA_902772925.1 uncultured Lachnospiraceae bacterium | reverse complement strand
CGCCGTAGATTTTTCTGACTGCTCAGGTTCTCCCTGTCTGATATATTCTTCAAGATCCATCTGCCATTTTTCATGATCATTCCGTGGCATCTGCAGCCACCTCCGTTCTATTCTTGATCCTATGATAGTCCTCCATCTCGACGTCAAGGGTAATCGTTTTCTCACGGGTGTTGCTCATTCGCTGTAAAAGCGTAACGCATTCAACATGGACTGTATTCGGAAATTCATCTATCGCGCAGCCCTTTACCACCCGGTAACCATTCTTCTGAAATATCCTTATATCTCTAGCAAGTGATGTGGGCTTACAGCTGATATATATTATATTCTTAACCCCATACGAAATAATCTTATCAAGTGCCTTGGGGTTAATACCGTCTCTCGGAGGATCGAGTATTATAAGATCAGGTTTTTCCTCAACCTCATCCAGCTTCTTAAATACATCTCCGGCAATGAATTCACAGTTCTTAATTCCGTTCAGCTTGGCATTTTCCTTTGCAGCCCGAACCGCTTCCTCGACTATCTCAATACCTATGACCTTCTCGGCAACTGCCGACATAAGCTGCGCTATTGTTCCGGTCCCGCTGTACAGATCATATATAACTCCGGTTCTTCCCCCGTTTTCCTCCGCAAGTGCGGTAAATGCATACTCTCTTGCTTTGGAGTACAGCACTTCACATCCCTTGGAATTTGTCTGAAAAAACGAAAACGGCGATATTCTGAAACGAAGCCCGAGTATCTCTTCTACAAGATAATCGTCTCCATAGAGAACCTGCGTGTGATCACTCTGTACCGTATCGCTGAAGGAATCATTTTCGGTATAAAGGATACCGGATATGGAATTATGAAACTGCAATGTGGAAAGCTCATCATTATCCGACATCTTTACAAGCCCTGCCACATATTCATCAAGGCAAAGCTCGTCATAGATTTCATTCCTTCTGTTCATATATTCCGTCATGGTACCTTTCTTCGGAAGGCCGGATTCGGATGAAATGTCACGCTTAGTAGTCGTTACGAGATTCATCAGAATGCGTCCGTCGACATGCGATTCCCTGATCACAAGATTACGGAGTATACCCGTATGCTGCATTGTTCTGTAAAATGAGACATCCTTCTCTCTGAAGAATTTTTCCGTATATTCGAGTATTTTATTCCATGCCGGTTTTACCAATGTGCATCCGTTTGTGGTAATGATATCGTAATTGGAGCCCTGTCTGTGAAGCCCTACCGTAAGCGGTCCGTCCTTATACGCGTCTCCAAAGGTATATTCCATCTTATTACGATAATTAAACTGTTCGGGAGAACTGAAAATCCCCTCCCATTCATAATCATAGCCGCCTTCTCTTACCGCATTATCAATAAGCCTTTTGACAATATCTTCCTTGAGACGGAGCTGTTCATCATATTCAACATCCTGGTACATACAACCGCCGCATTCATAAAAATGCGGACACATGGGGCGAAGCTTTGCAAGCGGAGAATCTTCGAGAGTTTCCAGTAGCATAGCTTCCGTAAGACCAGTCTTACGCTTCTTGATCCGGCATTTTACTTTTGCTCCCGGAAGCACATTTTTAACGGTAACCTCTTCACCGTTATAAATAAAGCTTCCCTTGCAGGGGAAGCTTATTTTTTCGATTGTTCCTTCTATAATGTCGCCTCTTTTCAATTTTCGGCACTCCTTTATAATCTGATGTGTCTGTTTATCGATCGAATGATCCGAAAAACTACAATTCTACAATATTAAAATGCAACTCTCCGTTTCTGTCTGATTCTATGATCCCGAAGGTTTTATTTCTTCCGGTCTGTCTCGGTCTTGAAATGCTTCCGGGATTCAATACGGTAATATCCTTTCTGTATATAATACAGGGCACATGGGTGTGACCGCATATTGCCACATCACAACCGCTTTCCAATGCCGCATATTCAAGCTTTTCGGTTCCGTAATCTATACTCAGAAGATGTCCGTGTGTAAGAAAAATCTTATGCTCTCCCACCTCAATGATCTCTTCTCTCTTAAGGTGTATATCGTAATCACAGTTACCTCTTACGAAATGGCACGGACAGCCTGCCCATTTTTTAATTACTTCAACATCCGCCTCTATATCTCCCGCATGCAGCAGCATATCAAAGGGTCCGCTCTTATCAATAGCATTTCTTATATCTATGGATTTTCCGTGGGAGTCGGCTACAACAAGTATTCTCATTTATTCATTTCCTTCCAGTATTTCTTTCATGGCCCTTAACGCCTTTCCCCTGTGACTTATGGCATTTTTTTCTTCAGGTGATATCTCGGCAGAGGTTTTCCCATACTCCGGCAGGAAAAAGATCGGGTCATAGCCGAAACCGTTTTCTCCCGCTATCTCATGCCCTATGATACCTTCCATTGTCCTGACAGCGGTTTTAACGCTTCCGTCCGGGAATACAGCCGCAACGGCACAGACAAACCTTGCAGTCCTTTTTTCATCCGGAACTCCCTCCAGCCTCTGAAGCAGATTCTGATTTTTAAGTGTGTAGGAGGTATCATGTCCCAGATATCTGGCAGAATAAATTCCCGGTTCTTTATTAAGATAATCTATCTCAAGTCCCGAATCATCCGCAAGGACCAGCTCATGACAAACTTCATTTACGGCCTTTGCCTTTATGATCGCATTTTCCTCGAATGTTTTTCCCGTTTCATCCGCATCAACCTCAACTCCCGCTTCCTTCATGGAAAGGATCTCATAACCCATTCCGTCAAGTATCTCGCGTATCTCACGCATTTTATTTTCATTTCCCGTTGCGAAGATCAGTTTCATTTATCCTATCCTCCTTAATCATCCTTAGCGTCATTCGTAAATGCCTTGAGGCATATATTACAGTTCTGATCCTTTTCGGCGCTGTACCATTCTGCTCCGAAAAGACTTAAGTATCCTTCTCCGTCATCAATATCTGCAACCTCAGACCTTTCATCCGCCCTGTACTCAATGGCAATGGGTCTGTCCGTACCTTCGGTCTTTGCATATACGACAACCGCAAATCTTTCTCCCGTACTGAGCTTCACGGGATCATTAAGCCTTACCGTATAGTATCCCGAATACCTCATTCCCCCGGATGCGACCATTTCTTTTTTTGCAAATGATGACGTATCCTCAAAATTTCTCACCACATAAACCGTAAACTCGGTATTTGTACCCGTTGCATAAAATGAGACTGCCTCCAGCTCCTCATTTTCACCCGCCGTATATACATTTGCAAAATATGCCGAGTCGCTGTTAAAGCCGAGGCGTCCCACCCAGCCCAGCATATCGGATTGATAAATGTGATCGAAATTATCCGACGGTGCAAGCGATGTATAGATAACCGAATCCCGGCAAATATTCGCATCCTCATAGGATACATAAAAATAACCGCCGTCTCCGAAATCCTCACCCCAGCTGTTTTTGCAGATAAATGCGCCATCGCTCACCGGTCTGTTGCTGAAGTTTTCTCTCGGATAATTATCATCCCATCCTACGATTACCACATCATGATTCGGAGCCGTCTCCTCGGGATAATAATAAGCCGCATTCTTGCTGTTATAATATTCCGATGTATCATTTTCATATGTCATTTCCAGATACATCGACGTTTCAACCCCCGCGTATCTGTAAATGGCTCCCTTTATCTTTTCATCATCTCTTTCTTCAATTATGACTGCTTCCTCAAGATGTCTTACCGCTTTAAGATTATGGTTGGTCTTTCCGTCTCCGTATATGTCATCCCTCTCGAATACCGGTCCCTGCCAGGCGGCAAGATAAGCGAGTGTCATATTGTGCTCACCACCCTCGGAAAGATCGAGATTATAGCTGTTATTCAGGATCAGATGATCTATGGAATATATATTTTTATCATATGGCATAAGTGTCGTCTCAAGCGCGCCGAGAGCGGCAACCGCCCAACAGGTGCCGTATTTGCCCTGATCCCTTACGGGTGTAACCCTGTTGTCATCCCTCATGTCATACTTTACGGGCAGTGGCGACTCATTTTTTTGCGATCTGAAATCAATCCTGCATTTGGCAAATGAGTATTCCACCCGATAATTCAGACTTTCAATTATCTGATCAACGGGAATAAACACTTCTCCGGATCTGGATATAACCTTCCCGTCCATAACCTGTGGTTCATCACTGTCTATCCTTACCGTATCCTGAGAATCATCCAGTACAACTCTCGTGTCTCCTCGCCTTATAACATACACGGACGGCACATATCTCGAGACTGAACAGCCCAGAATATCCCTGAAAAAATCAAGTGATGCATAAAGGATAAACTCATCATCGAAAAATACCTTATACTTAAGTCCGCTCATAACCTCATTATCAACATAGAGCTTTATATCCGAGGCTTTGAATCTGTCCTCCAGAACCCTCCCGAAATCTGAGGCGGCAACACTGAAATCATCGGTTTTTTCAATCTGTCCGTCTTCGGTTTTATATACATAAAAGGTCACTGCTCCTGCTATACATAGAAGAAGCATGATCAGCGTAAGTCTTTTCAATCTTTAATTCCTTTCGGAGCTTTGTAACTTCTTTAACTTCTCTTCGGTGGTTTCTTTCCCATAAACTGGTAAAAGTACGCTCTTATCATTCCGTTATAGAGTTTTCTGTTCTTATCGGCCTTCCTGCCGATGTATCTTTCCGCATCCTCATAAGAAGTAATTATAAACATCGACCAATCCGAAAGCCCCTTGTAGCTTTCTCCTATCTCCCTGTAAAGCCCGGGAAGATCGGCTCTTTCCTCAAGTCTTTCTCCGTAGGGAGGATTCGTGATTATAAATCCGTAGGATTTAGGACTCTTAAGATCCTTTACGGCCCTTGCCTGAAAATGAATTTGATCGGCAACACCCGCTGCCCTCGCATTCTTAATGGCACATCTGACCATTTCCGAATCAATGTCATAGCCCTGAATACAAAGCTCCCTGTCCGTCCTTATCAGGCTCCTTGCTTCGTCAACGGCTCTGTCCCAGACCGGTTCGGTATTAATAACATCCCAGTTCATCGCAGTGAAGGTTCTGTTCATTCCCGGAGCTATATTAAGTCCTATAAGCGCCGCTTCTATGGGAAATGTGCCGCTTCCGCAGAACGGATCCACCAGCACTCTGTCGTGATGCCAGGGTGTAAGCATAATAAGTGATGCCGCAAGAGTCTCTGAAATGGGAGCCTTACCCACCAGCTTTCTGTAACCTCTTTTATGCAGTGACACTCCCGTTGTATCAAGACAAAGCATTACCTTATCCTTATTAAGAAATGCCCTGACGGGATAATCATCTCCGTCCTCTGAAAAAATCTCCGTCTTATAGGCAGACTTCATTCTTTCCACCATAGCCTTTTTAACTATAGACTGGATGGAAGAAGAGCTGAACAGCTTACTGTTCACCGAGGTTGCCTTCGTAACCCAGAATCTCCCGTTTTTCGGGATCACGCTTTCCCAGGGACATTTTTTTGTTTCCTCAAAAAGCTCCTCAAAGGTTCTTGCCTCAAACTGACCCATCAGGATCATTATCCTTTCGGCTGTCCTGATAAAGACATTCGCTCTTGCAACCGCCTCTTCATTTCCTTTAAAAACCACTCTGCCGTCGGTAACCTCCGTTATCTCAAGCCCGAGTCCCGATATTTCTTTTTTTAAAACCGCCTCTGTACCAAAATGACAGGTGGCTGCAAGATTAAAATCCAAATCTATTCTCCTCGCATTGACACATATTGTTGTCATGCAGTCGCAGAACAATCCTGCTTCGCAGTCTTCCGGTTCTTCGAACCTATTGTTCTGCGATTATGAGGCTACGCCTCATATACATTTGAACATGAGTTAAATATCCTTGAATGCAAGCATTCATCTATTTAACTCATGTTCAAATCTGCATGACATGAGCTAAACAAAAATGCTCTTACTTATACCGGTTAATGGTAGTTGTATGAGCATTTTGATGGTTTATATTTCTGACAATTATTATTTCTCAAGTCTCTTCTTGAGCTCTGCTGTTCTTTCTTCATATCCGGGCTTTCCGAGAAGTCCGAACATATTTTTCTTGTAGCTTTCAACGCCCGGCTGGTTAAAAGGATTAACTCCGAGAGTATAACCGCTTACACCGCAGGCAAACTCGAATTTATAGAATAATTCTCCCAACGCAAGCTCGTCGATCGTGTCCATATCAATTCGGATATTGGGAACATCTCCGTCAAGGTGAGCAAGTATGGTTCCGTTCATGGCACATTTATTTACGAAATCAACCGTCTTTCCTTCGAGATAATTAAGGCCGTCAAGATTCTTCTCTTCACCCTTCATTACCAGAGACCTTCTGGGATTCAGAACATTTATGAAGGTTTCAAAATGATTCTTTGTACCCTCCTGAATGAACTGTCCGAGTGAATGAAGATCGGTAGTAAGATCCACCCCTGAAGGGAATATACCCTTTCCGTCTTTTCCTTCACTTTCACCGTAGAGCTGTTTCCACCACTCTGTCACATAATGAAGTGAAGGTTCGAAGTTCGCAAGTATCTCCATTCCGATACCCTTCTCATAAAGGACATTTCTTACTGCCGCATATTTCAGCATATCATTTTCTTCAAAGGACTTTTCAAGGCAATATTCTCTTCCGTTTGCAGCTCCCTGCATGAGAAGATCTATATCTGCGCCTGATACAGCTATGGGAAGAAGTCCTACTGCAGTAAGCACTGAGAACCTTCCTCCTACATCATCGGGAACAATAAAGGTCTCATAGCCTTCATCATTTGAAAGAGTCTTAAGAGCTCCTCTTTCCTTATCTGTCGTTGCATATATTCTCTTTGAAGCTTCTTCTTTTCCGTATTTCTCCTCAAGCAGCTCCTTGAAAAGCCTGAAGGCTACGGCACATTCGGTTGTTGTACCTGATTTGGAAATAACATTTATGGAAAAATCCTTACCCTCAAGTACATCAACAAGATCGCACATATATGTACTGCTGAGATTGTTTCCGCAGTAGTAGATTTCCGGAGTCTTTCTGTACTTCTTATCTACACTGTTATAAAATGAATGACGAAGCGCTTCGATGGCAGCCCTTGCTCCGAGATAAGAACCGCCGATTCCGATAACGAGAAGCACATCCGAATCCGAACGAATCTTTTCGGCAGCCTTCTTTATCCTGTCAAATTCCTCTTTATCATAGTCAACGGGAAGGTCAATCCATCCGAGGAAATCATTTCCCTCACCCGTCTTTTCGATCAGAGTATTTCTTGCTGCGATCACTCTGTCCTTGATAGCTGCAATGTCAGCTTCACTTGCTTTATAAGCGGTATTTTCAAAATCAAATGATATCTTCTGTGTCATTTTCTTAACTCCTTAATGTATTTGAAAGCATTCTTAGTGACTCATTTTACAACAAACCGTGTTTGAAATAAAGCATTTTTTTCTTAAATTTTATTTATGTTAGAAGTTCTATTTGATGTTAATAAAATATAATGTATAATAGACCTTATGAATGTGGAGGGACAGTTTGTTATGAAGCGTATCATCTTAACCGGAGGAGGCACCGCAGGTCATGTGACTCCCAATATCGCACTGATTCCGAGATTAAAGGAATTGGGGTACGATATACATTATATAGGAAGCTATACGGGAATAGAAAAAGGGCTTATCGAGGAAATGGGTATTCCTTATCATCCGATAGCAACAGGAAAACTGAGACGTTATTTTGATGTGAAGAATTTTTCCGATCCGATAAGAGTCGTAAAGGGCTTCGAAGAATCCAAGCAGCTGATGAAATCTCTTTCTCCGAATATCATATTTTCCAAAGGCGGCTTCGTAAGCGTTCCGGTAGTGCTTGCCGCAAGCCACAGAAAGCTCCCCGTTATAATTCACGAATCCGACATGACTCCGGGACTTGCAAATAAGATTGCTCTTCCCCATGCAACAAGGATATGCTGCAATTTCCCCGAGACGGCAGAGCTTTTCCCCGAGGGTAAGGCTATCGTTACCGGCACTCCCATCAGAAAAGAGCTTTATAGCGGCAACAGCAAAAATGCATTTAAATACTGCGGCTTTTCCGAAAACCGCCCTACGATACTCGTAATAGGAGGAAGCACGGGATCCGCCGAGGTTAACAGCGCCGTATGGGGCATAACGGATACTCTTATAAAGAATTTCAACGTCATTCATATCTGCGGCAAGGACAAGACCAATGATAAAATGAACGGAAAACCCGGCTACGTGCAATATGAATATGTAAAGGATGAGCTTCCCGATATGTTTGCGCTTGCGGATATAGTTATTTCCAGAGCGGGTGCAAATGCCATCTGCGAGCTTCTGGCCCTTAAAAAGCCCAACATCCTTATCCCGCTTTCCAGGGAGGCAAGCCGCGGGGATCAGATACTGAATGCAGAATCCTTTGAAAAGCAGGGCTACAGCAAGGTGATAATGTCAGAGGATTTAAACGGAAATGTGCTTCTGACCGCTATAAATGAAGTGATAGAAAAAAGCGAAAAATATATAAAGGCCATGGAAAAAGCAGGCGAACAGGATGCCGTGACCATGATAACCGGGCTTATAGAAGAAGCCGTAAATAATGCCACCCGAAATTCAAGCTTCATAAATGTCTGAAGCGTAGTTATGTATAGACATAAACGAACAACGCAAAAAAAGATGCCGTAGTGGCATCTTTTTTAGTGATAAATATGCGAATGAATCCGATTTAAACATTTACATTCTTTGCAAATTCTTCCATTACTCTCTTTCTGCCGTAAGCATCAAGAGCAGTATCCTTAAGGTTAACACCATAAGAAGCTTTTTCAAATACTACTTCACCGTTCTTTATTGTAGCATTGACATAAATCTCAATATGATCATTTGTATAATGCATTGATGTATCATCATTATTCTGCTTTACATACTGAACGGTTACCTTGTAACCATGACCATGAAGAACATACTTTCCGGTCTCCTTATCGATAACCTCTGCATACCATGAAGAACCGGTTGAGTTTGATCTTAAAAGCTCATCAAGTGTATTATCAACCTTGAAATCAGGATCTCTATCCTCAAGCTGAGTGGGTTTAAGAAGCTTACCTTTTTCAATAACCATCGCTGCATCGGAATCAAAGTTCATCTGGAACCATGAAGTAAGCGGCCATTTTACCTGTCCGGGAAGTATGAAATATCCTCCGACGAGTACGGCTGCAACAATGACAATACCCAGTATTACTCTTACCACCTTGTTACCCATTTTCTCTCCTCCTTAAATAAAACCATTCCTGTATATCTTAAAACAGTTCTCTTTCCAATTGATATAAATAACTCTCAAGCAGCTGCATGCGCTTTGAATATTCGGTCCTTGCGGGATCGGTCTTACATCTTCTTATCTTAGGCTTATTTTGTCTGTAATATTCCTTAATACGATAATATGCCTTTTTATAGCTGGCATCATCATCCTGTGCAACTACCATCGCGTCCCAAAGGACCTCCAGTGCTCCCACTTCATCAAGAAGATCTGCATCCATTACTATCTTGCACTCGAGAGAAAGATCCTTGTCAGTATCCTTGTCCTCATGGATCATTATGATCTCGCCGACTCTCGTAATGGTTTCGGGATCGATACCGATGCTGTCAAGATATTCAACAGCCATCTCGGCGCTTACCTCTTCATGAGGCCGCTCATCATCCCATCCGACATCATGTAAGAGTGCAGCAAGCACTATGACATCCAGATTTCCACCGAGCTTAGCCTGAAGTCGAATGGCCCATCTGTAAACCCTCATAGTATGCTCAAAACGACTTCTGAACGGATAATGCTCAGGTCTTGTACTGTCTGATGTTTTGTTTTTAACAAATTCAATTACTTCCGAGTAATTCATTTGTGTCCCCTTAATTTACAAATACCTTCCACAGATTTCTGCTCTATAGATAGTAACACTTTTAATGGCATAATGCCATATT
>CACYCJ010000093.1 GCA_902772925.1 uncultured Lachnospiraceae bacterium | reverse complement strand
GATTATCCCACATACAAGATAGGATGTAAAAGCACTTATTCCATATGTATCCTCAGTTACAACTTTATAATTTCCGAACACTTTAAACTGAGACTTCGACCTTTTCTCCCTTTTTCAGCGGTTCGTCCAGATTGATAACAGCCTTGGTGACTCCGTCTTTTATTTCAAATTCCACATATGTTCTGTAATAGTAGTCATAATCATTAAACTGAAGACCCATTTCCTCAAGGCGAGCCTTTTCCCTGCTCTGTTCATTTGTGAGTCCCTTCTTTGTTTTTTCGGCAGTAGTATCCATTGCTTAATCATCAAGGAAGCCTTTCCTTCTGTTTTTTTCTGCTTTTTTTCTTCCAACATTTTGCAAATAATGATCTAACAGATACATTATGCACCCCGGATCAAATACCATCCTGAGCAGCGTCCTGATATATATATTTTCAATCACATATATCCATGATATTTTTTTCCTTTTCTTAAGCCAAATATTATCAGGATATAATTCATACAGATAATTATAAAAGTTATTTGTGTCTTCTATCAGTTTTTTTCTGTATCCCGAAAAAACATTTGTCGAAATCCCACTTGAATTCTCATACCAGACGCCATAATCCTTATAAATCAACGGATAGCTTCCATCTAAAGCAGCTTTCACTTGAAAAATATCCTCTTCATAAGTAACCACTCCCTTAATATCGCAGAGATATCTCTCATAAAAATCCTTCTTGCAGATCATTGCCACACCCGAAACATTATCACTGTAATATATCAAATTTCTGACAATCTTATTCGTATCATAGTTCATGTATGCCAAAAGATCAAAAGGATGCTCAAAATATTTATCTTTTTTCACGCCTTCTTTTATTTCAAATCCCTGTATCAATGAAATAAAATAATCCGGATAATTATTTCTTTTAATAAAACCAACCCATCTTTTCAATGTATCTTTGTCAAATAACAAATCCCCCTGTCCCAAGGATTTTATATATTTACCTACCGCCAAAGATAAAGCTGAAAGCTCATTTTTAAGCGTACCTTGGTTTTTTTTGTTAAATACCAGTTTATGAGAAATATCTTTATCCGCGAAATAAGCTTCTAATTCAACTTTATTGTTATTGACAGACCCATCATCTGCAACTATTATTTCATAATCCCTGAAACTTTGTGAAGCAATTGAATCCAAAGTCATTTTCAAAGCATCCCACTCAGCTTCATATATTGCTATCAAAATGGAAAAAACCACCTTTTTCATCTAACATCACCCTTATTTTCCATATCAACATCTTTTTATTTCTTTACGCAATTGACATATATTTCACTTCCATATTCAGGCATATACTTAGCCATTTCAAATAATCCGTCCAATACATCCTCGTTGATTATCCCTGCTTCCATTCCTCTTTGCATCTGGTCATGCGTAAATGGTTTAATAAAATAACTGCCCGATTCGACAACCTCTAATCCTGCAGCAACGCAAATATTTTTTAAATCATCCATATCAAAGATGCTATTTTGCTGGAGCAGCACATTTCTTTTGGAAAATTGTTTTATATCTTTGATATATCCCATTTCCATAGCCAATAATCTATGAAAGGACCGAGCATTAGGTACATTTATATGTATCAGCGTCTTGTCGCCAGCGACCTTGAAAATATCCTTCAGCATTTCTACAGGATCCTGTATTTCATGTAAAAGGCTTGAACATACAACTGCATCAAAATCCGCTTTTATTAAGGTTTTATCTGCAGTAAAAGGTTTCTGATAAAAAGCCACTTTCTTCATCTCTTTATCAGCCAGTTTTCTTGCATTACTCATAAATCTCTCGCCGGGTTCGAAGACTGTATATTCTTCAACCTCCCAGTCTGTAAACATGAACAGCGGTTCCATCCCACAGCCAATCTCCAATATTCTTTTTCTCCCTTTGACTGATCTTAGGACTGCCTTTCGCCTTTGAATAACCTGGTATTTTTCAAAATCCTCCTTAATGTATTCGTCTTCATATTTATCAAGATTTCTCACAAACATACACCCCGACTTTATAATAACTGTTTTATGTGGTCATTGCCTTTTCAGCATACTTTTTATCCTTGTAGAATCAATACCTTGTGTTCGCTTTAGTCTTACAACCTTTTTACCGTTTTCTTCGCACCATTTCCGACATTCATCAAAGCGACCTCCTACATGGTCCTCCCCCAGCGCCAATATATCAAATTCTTGTTCCTGTAAAAATCCTGTACATACCGACTCATACGGAACTACTTCATCAACTATTTTAAGCGAGCTTATCAGTTCCATCCTTTCTTCTGTCGTATATAGCATATGTGCATCAGGCTTGTACTTAAGAACATATTCTTCCTTTTGTACAGCAACTATCAAATAATCCCCATGCTGTCTTGCCTGCTTAAAAAGTCTGAGATGTCCTAGATGAAAAAAATCAAAAACTCCGAATGTTAATATTTTTGTCTCCATTAAAAAACCTCAAATGTACTTTAGTAATAATATATATCTTATTCTCTTTTTAGCACATAATAATACTGCTTAGTTTCCTTGCGATTATTCAAGCCTTTTTCAATAAACATATCATCTTCTTCGATAATTCTGAAGCCTTTAGCCAAAAGAGACTCTCGCATCAAGTCAACCAATTCATTGCGAGTCCTATAGATAGCATTATATTCATCTTCAAGCTCGTCCGAATACTGCTCCTCCAAAGTTAATCTGGTATCAATACCGATTGGCTCGCGTATTACTATAATAGATTCTTTTGCACATAATCTTTCAACCTGCGTCAATGTTTCAAAAACATCAATATCATTTAGATACATCAAGGAACCGACAAACAAAATTCTATTGAAATCATGCCTGTTTTCTTTCCGCAAGGTATTCTCAATTTCCGTACTTCGACAGGTATAGAAAAACCTATTTGCGTTATGCTTGTTTCTTTGCTTTGCGAGTTCTATAAAGCCATCACAAAAATCAACTCCGCAATAGTATTTTATTTCACAATCTATAGCATCAGACCAACGACCTATTCCACATGCAACATCCAACACTTTTGAGTTCTGATCCAATTCCAATTTAGGAAGCAGCTTTGATATTTCTTTTTCATTTCTGGACTTTATAAGCTCAGGATGCTTATCTTGATACATAGTCACCGAATACGGATTATCCTCATTGTACCTTTGAATCCTGTGATCAAAAAAAACCTTTGTTTTTTTATAGCTGATATCCTGTTTATCACCTTTTATCCTCATTTAGTCCTCCAAAAAACCATCCTCAAAGATTGAAACATACAGATCTCTAAGCACTGCCTCTGACACATTCGGGTAATTAATAGCAATATTTTCCTTTACCCAAGGTTTCATTTTATGACTATTCTGAGATTTCTCATTTGCTATTTCGGAAACAAAATCAATTATATCTTCTTTATTATATGCTATTTTATACTCTGATATTGCTTTATTCATAAGTGTAGTAAGCATGCTCTCCTTCAAATTCGGATTCCACACAAAACAGCCGGGTTTACCAGTGTATAACCACTCAACAGTAAATGAACCGCAATCATTTATTATCGCATCTGCCCGATTAAACAATTCAAAATAATCACCACCGTCAGAGTACTCCACCCCTTTTTTTGCTAATAACTTCAAATAGTTCCTTACTTCATTTTGAGTCCATAACCCCTCATTTATCAGATTTATAAACAACAGAGGGTGCGGTCTGAAGATAAAATCCATATCAGGAAAACGCACCGGAAGCTCGGTGATCAATTCATAATATAAAAGAAAATTTGACATCGGCAGGTTTTTATCGGTTACTGTATGATGAGATGTTATCAGGATCGTTTTTCGTTTTTTATCCACATTGCTTTCATCCGCCGAAAAATTATCCATCTTCGAGTAACCGATGAGCTTTACATTTCTTCCTTTTCTTACTTCATCATTCACATAATCATTATATGAATAAACCGTATCGGTATAACATCTCCATAAGCAGTTTATCTCAAACCCCTTATATCTATCAATGGTATAGTTTTTTGAGACCTCATAGCCATAAGTTATATAAAATGGCAGAACATTTTTTCTGCTTGCATATCTTATCTTATGATACGGGTGAGCCATCGCATCATATGGGGAATTATAATAAACAACATCAAATTTCTTCAAATGATCATAAAAAGTATGCTTCAAATCCCATCCGTCGATAATATATCTGCTTTCATATTTATCTTGCAAAAACTTTCTTGTCTTCAGGTACTGCTCCCTTGCATGAGTATAACCTCTTGAAACATCGGGAACAATAACGATATGAGGATCCCACTTGCTTTTTTCCTTCATCATCAAGGTAAACAATTTATCTACAGCATAATCCGAATCATACATGATATATGCGCCAAATCTGATTTTATTACGCTTCGAATGTCTTATATGTCGTAACACTTTATCATAATGTTCATTCAGCTTAGGCTCATTATAAAGAATCAGCATTTTTCTGCTGAACATGATCATATCTTTAAATATACTATATAAGAATGATTTGATTACATGACCGGCATTATCCATAAAATGCATTTCTCCTTATCCGTTTTTCTCTATATAAGCGACATATCCCGTTTTATCATTTCATATATCATTAAAAGCTTTTTTCTGAAGATCAGCATTAAAAACAAAGCAACTGCTATCACGACATACCTGATAATATTAGCAGAATATAACATCATACCTATAAATCCAAGTATTATAAATGAAGCAAAGATTATTAAAAGGACTCGTGTATCTACTCCGGTATCCTTCATTCCGTTTTCTCTTAATACTTTTTTTCGTGCCAGAAAATTCAGAAATGTCAGAACAATATAACTGAACAATGTAGTATATCCTGCAGCCATATAACCAAAAACGGGAATAAAAATATAATTCAGGACTATATTGGCAACTGCTGCCACTATAGCTGCTATCGTTAGTGTTTTTTTGTTTTCAAAATAAAATTCATAATTTGCCGATATCTGAGTATAAAACAAAAGTAGGACACTCATCGCTACGGGAGGTACTATCCATTTTGCTTCCGTATATTCACTTCCCCCGATTATCAATATAGCCTCCGGAGCCATCCAGATGAGCAAAAGCAAAATACATGCCATAAATGCAGCAATTATATTACATACATTTTTATTCTTTTCATTTTTGCCTTCCTTGATCATTTTATAAATCCATGGCGTGTATGAATTATTAATTGCTACCAGAACAAAATTAAGCGCTACAGAAATAGTATATGCAACTCCGTAAATACCTGCCTTATCTGTTCCCACAAGATGATCGATCATTATCCTGTCACTGGCATCAAAAATAATCTGAGACAGATAATAAGGTACAAGCGGCAGATTGAACCCCAGTGCATATTTCCAATAATCCTTATCAAATGCCTTTTTACCTCGTGTGATTCCGATGATAAAGAGAGTTATTCCGACCAAGATAGTTACTGAGGCCTCACCGATAATTCTGGCATTTCCTTTGTTTTCAGTATTAACTACTAATAGATATTGCAATACTGGAATTGAAACAGATGATAAAACAGTTACTAAAACTACCGCTACATACCTAAACTCAAATCTTTTTTTACCCATCCAAAAATTGATGGATGCCCTGGCCAGTATCTCCATATCCATTATCAAAATAAACACGGTGGGCAAACCAAACCATGTATTGAACACTTCTCTGAACGGTAAATAAACCACAAGGAATATAATCGACAAAACAAAACATATCCCTTCTACAGCCGACAAATATCCTTCTCTGTCATCTTCAAATTTAATCATCGCTTTTGAAAACGAACCAAATGGAAGCTGCAGGGTCAAAAATACCGTCAGAACGCTAAACCACGACATATATACCGTCATTACACCAAACTGTTCGGTATCCATTATTCTGGTAAAAATCGGAACTGTGAGAAATGATATTCCATTTTGAATAATCCCACAAACAGTATATGCAAGTGATACTTTTAATGTCAGGGGAATTTCATTCAATTTGTTTTTCAAATCATCAGCTTTTCCCATCTACCGGTACACCTCAAAACAATAATATACTTTTTATATTATTGTATTTTCAATTCAAAAACCTCGTAAACTCCGGTTCTTCCTCCAAAGCCTTCCTTTTGAGCAATAAGCCCATTATTAAGAAAAATTCTGTCATGCTCTGTTGAAATTCCGAAATCTATCCATTTCTTATAATCTTTATAACGATTAATCACTTCATAAACAACAAGGTCAAGCGCTCCTATAACCCTGGCTTTTTCATCGGCGGCCATATACTGAAAATGGATAACTTGATCATATTCGTATATCACAGCTCCGGCTATTAATTTGCAATCATATAAAGCGCCGAATAAATGGATATTATCAGGAAAATTATTATGAAGCATCATCAGTTCCTCTGATGTATGAACCGCCGTCGTCCCATGCCTGGTCTCAAGAACTTGATTTTCTAATATAATGAAATTATCATAGTCATTTCTTTCAGTCAAAACACGGATCTCCACACCTTCTCTTTTAGCTCTGGAAATCTGCGCTCTTCTCCCCTTTGACATTTTAAGAGGTGCTGACAGATTAAGATAAGTAGATGCATCAACACTTTTAATTACAGCACCGTGAGAAAATAGAGCGTATTTGTCCTCTTCTGATGACTGCTCACAAAATATATGCGGGATTCTTTTATAGATAATACCGGCAAACCCCTGTTTCCCTGCATAATCAATGAGAGAATCCACACAATCATTCATAGTATGCTGCTTCATATTATTGTCAACGATAAACCCGCCATAAGTCAATCCGCCGTGTGATATCAGTTTTCCATTACTTTTACATGCAGGCAGTAACGCCACCGGTTTTTCATCTTTATAAAACATCAAAGAATTATCTGTAAATCTGTCTCGATGATAATCCATATAATTACGATCAAACATAAATAGATGGTTTTTTGCATTACTATTAAAGGAATTCCAGATTTCCTTATCATTATCTGTGTAACATCTTACTTTAATCATTATCCGTCCCTTATCCCACAAAGCTTATCTAACGGCATTTATAGCTATTCACAGCCCGTATGACCTCGTCGATCTCCGAATCAGTCATACCATAGAACATCGGAAGACTTAATTCCGTTTTACTGATACATTCCGCTATATGCAAAGCTCCCTTTTTATATCCAAGTTCCCTGTAACATTCCTGTAGATGTATCGGTACAGGATAATGAATATTAGTTCCGATCCCATTTTTATCCAGATAACTTCTGAGCTCATCTCTTGTTTCACATCTGATAGCAAAAACATGCCAAACATGAGTCATATTATCCTGAACTGACGGGAGACATATATTATCATTATTTATTCCCGAAATATATCGTTCTGCTACTTTCCGTCTGAATTCATTCATCTTATCAAGATGCGGAAGCTTTGCCGCAAGAAATGCAGCCTGCATTTCATCCAGCCGACTGTTATTTCCCTGATAGATATGATGATATTTTTGTTCCGATCCGTAGTTTGCCAAAGCTCTGATCTTATCCGCAAGTTCTTTATCATTTGTCACTACGGCTCCACCGTCTCCCAACGCTCCGAGATTTTTCCCGGGATAAAAACTAAATCCCGCCGCATCTCCAAAAGCTCCTACTTTTTTCCCTTTATATAAAGCACCGTGTGCCTGCGCACAATCTTCGATTACCTTTAAACTGTATTTCCTTGCAATCGCCATAATCGGATCCATGTCACATGCCTGACCGTACAGATGAACAGGCATTAGTGCTTTGGTTTTTTCGGTAATTGCCTCTTCGATCCTTTCCGGGTCGATATTGAATGTATCAATTTCAGGTTCGACAAATACAGGCTTTGCTCCCGCATAGGTTACGGCAAGTGCCGAAGCAATAAAAGAATTTGCAGGTACTATTACTTCATCGTCTTTACCGATGCTTAAGGCTTTAATAATCAGCATCAAAGCATCCAAGCCGTTACCGACACCGATACAATGCTTTGACTCACAGTATTCTGCAAACATTTTTTCAAATCTTTCATTTTCCGAGCCTCTGATATAAAAAGAAGATTCAAAGACTCGTTCAAAAGCCTCTCTTAATTCTTTATCCAGTTCTCTTTCCATAGGCAGAAAGCTGGCAAAGGGAACTTTCATATCACACCTTCTCTTCCACATTCATCAATTGTTCTTCACTTTGTATATATTTCAAATACTCATCATAATCTCTTATATAGTCAGCTTCTTCGTACAATTCAGATGCAAGAACCATAAGAACCGCATCCGGAGAAAAATCATACATTTCTCTCCATATATTGTTCGGAATGTATAAACCCTCATATGGTTTTTCCAAGGGTACTATTTTTTTCTCTCTACCGTTATCAAGCCTAACCTTGCAGCTTCCGTGAATACATACCAAAATCTGTTCAAGAGATTTATGTGCATGGTGTCCGCGAACTACTCCTGCCACGGTATCATACATATAGTATACTCTTTTAATTCTAAAAGGGATGTCCCTGAATTCTTCAAGAGCCACAAGCTGACCTCTGTCATCACCATGTGGCTGAAATACGTACTTAACTACCTGCATATACACCTTCCTGTCATCTGACCAACGCTACCTTACAAAACTATATCAACTATAAAATTCCTTTATATACATTTTAGCTTACTATCTTCCTTATTGCAGAATAAGCAGTCAGAAAACAACTTAAAACTCCAAGCCTCATCATTATCAGAGAAATAAATACTATAAGTCTTATAGCAATACTTTCCCCATCAGGAAATAACGGTTGTTTTAACTGATTTCTTTCGGCATCCGGAAGCTGCATGCTTATCCATTTTTGGCAAGCAATACATTTCTCCTTGATCTCTGCCGCATTTGAAGATCCAGAAGTAAAAAGCAGATACCACACTATATGCTTTAAAAACATAAACTCAACATATTGATCCGAACGGCTGTTCTTATTCATATCAGCCATTATATCATCCAGAACCGCCAGCACATTTCTGTCATCCGAGGCTTTACTCATATTAGCATGTGACTCTGAGTCAGGTCTTTGAATCCAAATATAGTCAGCCCTGTCGATCACGCTTATTTTTTCGGCATAACTTATATAAACCATATTAAAATACAAGTCTTCACTTATCTTATGATTTTTAAATCTTATACCGTATCTGTCGATCAGTTCCTTCTTATAAATTCTCCCCCATGGTGCCGTTATCTTATATCTGCTCCATCTAAGCTCCGGGTTCAAATGCCACACATCTGAAACCTTGCCATCTTCATCGGCTATAGTAACTCCGCCAATGGACATGTCAGCTTTCTTTTGCTTTAGAGCTCCGTACAGATTGGCTATGGTATCTTTTTTCATCAGATCATCCTGATCCATAAACATCAAGTACTCGCCTGATGCCTTCTCTATTCCGGCGTTTCTTGCAGCGGATATTCCTTTATTTTCCTGATCAAGGATAATAAGCCTTGTCTTTTTCAGTCTTTTCTGAATTTTCTTTAATACCTCTAACGAAGAATCAGTCGACCCATCATTTATGGCTATTACCTCTATATTGTCATATGACTGCCTGTCAATGCATGATAATGCCCTTCCAAGATATGCTTCTCCATTATAAACGGGCATTATAACTGAAATCAGTTCACCATTTTTTTCACATTTATATGTCTTTTTCATAGATTTATTAGATTTCTCGGATTTTTTATAAAAGAATTCCAAAAGATTCGAAATCCATACAGGCCACATCTTACTCAAAACATAAGTATCCTCATCCTGTCTTTTTTTGTCATTTATGATAGAGCTCGTCTCCGAATCTTCATATATCCTGTGTCCCATCAGTCTTTTAGGATTATAAACAAATTCCCCTGTGTTTCCTGCAAGCCTTACCCAAAGTTCCCAATCTATATTGCTTCTCATTCCTTCTTCAAAGGGAACTTCGGGAAGATTTTTCTTGACATAAGTGACCGAAGGGCAGCATATAGCATTTCCAAATGCAACCCCCATTTTTTTAGCCGATACACTCCCCCTTAACGAAGGGTATCTGAGCATATAAAGAAGTAACCTTTTAATTGAAAGATTTATATTGCAGTAAACCTTATTTCCATCTCTAAGCTCATAATAATCCGTAAAATATATCAAAGGTTTTTTTGACCTTCTTATCATTTTAAGAGCTTCATAGAGATAGTCCCTGTCATAAATATCATCCTGATGTACAAGCGTAACAAGTCCTGTATTGGCACATTTATAAGCATAATTCCAATCTCTCGCAATATCAGACTCATTTTCCGAAACATAAAGCTTTATATTATATTTTTTCGACATTTCTCTGATATATTCATTATCGGTAGATGTAGTAAGTATAACATTGCTCTTAACGGACTGATTAACTATAGATTTTATACAGTCCTCAAGAAAAATGTTTTCTCCGTATGCACATATAACAAATGTATGATTATTATATCTCACTTTTCTGCTCCGTCTTTTTTGTCTCTTTTTTCCTTATCCATAATCCCTATCCACTGTGTAAGCTCGGTCAGCTTAAATTCAAGCTGAGATATTTTTACCGACATAGTAAAAATCTTAAATAGAAGCACAAAAATTATTGATAAAAACACAAAGTTAACAGGTGCATTAAACCCTAAGAGTCCTGTAAAAAAAACAACTATCTGCGGAAATATGCTTATTACCACAAAAAAAACCGAGGTGAAAATCCAGAATAAAGAATCCTCTATCTTAAGCTGGGATTTTCTCACCTTGTAAAGCACATACACAGCACTCAATGTACTTGCAATTATAAGAACTATCCTTAACAGATCACTCATCTAAACTTTCCTTTCTCCTGAAAAGCTGTATAAACGCTATAGACATGCACATATATACCATATAATACAACGATCTCCATACACTAAGATAGCTTTTCCCTGCAAGTCTGTCCTGCATCTCAACCTTTGTCTCTTTTATCACAGCTCCACATTTCAAAAGATATGAAATAGTATCCGGTTCAGGTCCGTAATTCATTGATAATGCAAATCTTTTAATCATACGCTCTCCGAAAAGTCTCATACCGGAGGTAGGATCGGTTATGGTTGTTCCGGTTGTAAGCTTGATCTCAAAGGTAAGCACCTTACTTCCCAGCATTCTGGCACTCCTTACCTTTTTTGATTCAAGATATCTTGAACCGATCACTATATCACATTCCTGACTCCGAAGCTCATTCAACATAGCTGAAATGTATTCCGCCTTATGCTGTCCATCCCCATCGAACTGTATCACATATTTGTAATGCTTCATGTAGGCATATTTAAAACCGGTCTGCATTGCCCCGGCAAGTCCTGTATTTATGGGAAGTGAAATATAATTATAACCATTCTCTCTGCAGAGCCTTTCTGTATCATCCGTTGAACCGTCATTTATTATAATGTAATCATATTCCGGATAATCATTTATAAGCTCTTCAATGGTTTTTACTATGCTTTCTGCTTCATTATAAGCAGGGACCACAATAAGAAGTTCTTTTACTTTATTCTTTCCCGCCATTTCTATCCTTCATCTATACAAAAACACCGAATATCATAAGATCAAGATTAATGAACACCAGAAAAATAACAGCAAACATATTGATCATATGGCTTTTTGCCGGCAGTATATCATTATAATCTTTTTTAATTACTGTCTTTATTTCTTTTATCCTTCTCAATGAAAAGGCTGTTAACACAAAAAGCATAGGGAAAAGCATCGGTATCAGGTATCTTCCGACACATCCGTCAACTCTTTCATATCCTACTCCTGTAAAATTTATGTACATAGAAAACGCCGCCAGAAAGCCTATTCCGGCATATTCCAATACAGTTCCAAGTCTGTACCACCATCTGATGGCTTCAGATGAATTTTCCTTTTCCAGAACATCCGAATTTGTAGCAACAGCCAGTAGTATGATCAACAGTATAACTATTGATGCATTATAACTCATGCTGTTTCTGACAAGATATGTAATGTATTCTTTTCCGGTTACAGCAGGGTTCAGATAATCTCCCAAAAATCTGAAAATAATTCCCAATACCTTCATCGGCTGCTCCAAAAAGAATTGCATTTGAAGCGTTGCATCCACGTCGCTTCCACCCCTGAAATCACCGGAGCCTATGCTGCCTCCGATATTAATGTTATTAAAGTATAAAAACACTACTGGAAGCACCATCATTATCATCACATAGAACCTGTAAAGTAATGATGATAATGTATTTTTAAACTTCCTTCGCGAAAGGAAAAAGACAAAAAACATCATTGGAAAATAAACTGATTTCGCGATATTTCCCATTGCAATAAATAGCGGCATCATAACGGCAGTAGAGATAGACAGAGTATTTCGTTCATCGTATGCTTCTCTCATATACATACATATCCCCAGCATCATAAAACCGGTAAGCCACAGATCGTAATTGTAATTTGCCGCAAAATATATATTGGTAGGTATTATACCGACTAAAAATACTACCAATTTTCTCTTTTGCAGCATTTTCATCGAAAAGTAGCATATAGCAGCGAAAAACCATGTCATCATCCATCTTCCGAAAATAATCCGGATATTCCAGGGCATTCCAAGCCCTCTGGTCAGAATCAATCCTGCGGCAGACGGGATATAAGGAACTGCCTTCAGGCCGGTGTAAAAATTAGCATCCGTATAATAATGAAGATCATTCATATCACCGTAAAAGGCTATATGCTTATCAATGAGTTCCTCTTTATCAACCGTCAGAGATCTATACAAATGCTCTATATAAACTTCATAATCCGTTATATCCGCGCTTCCGTTCAAAAGATAAGAAACCTGTGCCGCTCTGTTATAGTGATTATAATCGTCGGTACAATAACCGAAATACGGCTTCTCGGTAAAGCAATAAACCGACGCAAGTAAAAAGATAAGCAGCGTGCCTATTATTTCAAAGCGTTCGGTGAAGGCATGCTTTAATCTTTCACCTTTCGGTTTCTTAAATATCTCTGCGACACCTATAGGCAGGTCGAATATTTTCTTTTCAAATTCAATGTATGCTTCGCGTGCTTTTTTGACAAATGAAAGTGCCGCAGAAACGGCAGCCGATATCAAAAGCCATACCGCAAAAAGTATATATTTTTTGTATTTATCAGCCGGAACATGATCCGCAAAATACAGATAATCTATTTCAAAATTATCTTCTATCGCAAGACGAAGCGTGCCTTTGTCAACAAGATCGACAGTCATGAACTGCTGAGTCGAATTCCATCTTAACGGAGCTTCTGTTACAGACCCGCTGTCATTTATTATCTTTACGCTTACCTTATTGTTATCCGGAGCAGTGTAAAAAAATACAGATAACTGCTCTATTTCATCAGGTACTTTTATATCGATATATGCGTCACCGCTCTGATAAAAATATTTGTTATTTTTACAAGAGTAGCCCTCGCTGTCTGCTACAAAATCATCATCCTTATTTATCCTTGTCGCATAAAAATGCTCACCGGTAACGAGAGAATTAATAACGATGAACCCAGCTGCAAATAGGAATGCAAAAAGCCTTATGAAAAGAAGCACCGGTTTTGATTCTGATTTCCCGGAAGCTGATTTCCCGGATACTGATTTCTCGTTGCTACTATCATCTGAAATACTCTCAACCACCACAGAATTTTCAACTGCCTGTAAAGATGATACATCGGATTCCGGTAACATATCCGATTCCTTGACCGGTTCATCCTTCAGGACAATGTCGAACACAAGGCCGGACACTCTCCATAACACATAACCCATAGCCACCGTAAATACTATTTTAGCGATCAATACGGGAATAAAGCTTCCGGATAAGATCAGTGTGATGGCAAGGACCGCATGTGCGGCAAAAAACACTCCTGCAGTAATCCATTTTTGCTTTTCATCAAGCCTTATGATAAGCGCTGTCATTGAAGCGGTGATTACAAAAAACAGTACCACCGAAGCTATAAAAAACGCTCCGCCCTGTGTACTGTCTATCGCTTCCAAAGGTCTTTCCTCTGCGGTCGTTTCGAAAACATTGTAAAGCAGATATATAAATGCCAGATAAAAGAGCTTATTTATATCTTTTCTTAGTCCTTTGAGATTGTATAATATAAAAAGCAGCAGCCCGAGTATCAGAATAAGTGCAGGAAATCTTATAAATACCAAAGTCGATATGTATCTCAGGAAAAGAAAAACATTTTCCCCAAAAGATAAGCCGGCTTCTCTTACGAAAACATCCGCATCAAATGGAGAAAACAAGAGATTTAAAAATACGGAAACAAGCGATACCCATAAAGAATATTTAATTGTCATTCTTTTCTTGTCTGCCGCTGTTTTTTCCATATTCTTAATTTTTCACTAACCCCTGTTACTTACTACTTGATCCTGTATACATCCTCAAGCTTCTCATGCAGCCTTAAAAAATGAGAAAGCCTTTTTTCATCCGTAACTCTTTCTCCCGAGATGTAATACTCGGTTTCCCCGTATGCACACATTTCTTCAACACTGCTGAAATGTACCGTTTCAACCTTTTCCTGTTCTATTTCAAGCTTCTGAGCAATTCTTTTAACTGTCCCGTAATTTCCGTCGATAAGCGCGGTATCCTCGCCGAGATACTTTTTGTATTCATTCTTGAAATAATTAAAATGCGTACAGCCCAGCACAAGAGCGCAATACTTATCATTTTCATAATCAGCAAAGCGTTCTTTCATATAGGAATCTACTTCTTCACCGCTGAATCTCTCCGCTTCGGCAAATTCCACAAGCTTCGGCATAGGAAGAAGATCAACTCTGTGATTTTCATCGACCCTTTTGATAAGCTCCTTCAGCTTTGTTTCACGGAGCGTAACCGGAGTTGCTATCACAAGAATTCTGTCCCTGCCGGTAAAGTCTTCTGATACTGTTTTTAATTCTTTCGCAGAACCTGTCTTCTTTCTTTCTGCCTGTTCCACCGCAGGCTTTACGGCAGGCTCCATTCCGACTATCGGAATACTGTATTTTTCACGAAGCTTTTTTACCGCGACGCTGGTTGCGGTATTGCAAGCTATAAGAACAATATCCGCATTTCTGTCGACCAGAAACTGAACGATCTCATCTGCATACTCCATGATCTCGTCACTTGATTTCATTCCATACGGAACATGCTTTTCATCGGCGTAAAAAATGTACTTTTCATTCGGCAGTCTGTGATATGCTTCGTGAAGAACAGAAAGACCGCCTATCCCCGAGTCAAAAATCCCTATTGTCATAACACTATATTAACCCACATTACCTTCTTTTTTTAATCTCATAAAGTCAATTTAAGTCAAGGAAATCTACATCACTTGATAGGAATGCAGACCACTCTTTATTTTAACACTTATGGCACTATTATTCCAACATATTTATATAACCGGAATAAAGCTCTTTAGTGCAAAGGAATAAATATAGCTTTCTTTTACCCGGACTCCTATGATTGATTCGATAGATTCACGATAAAGCTCAAACTGTCTTTTGTATCTGTCGACCAGTATATCCCCGTAATTTCTTCCGAGTCTTTCCTTTCTGATTCCGTCTGTCTTATAATCTATCAGAACAGCTTCGCCGTCTTCATCGATAAAGAAAAGATCGATAACACCCTGAACAATCGTCTTCTGGATATCCTTATCTTCCCTTTCAATGATACAGCCTTCCCTGTTCTTTATTCCGATAAGCTCCTTGGAAAGATATTCCTTCATAAACGGCTGCTCGCGCCAGAGCATATGCCTTTTTTCCGCAGCTATCATTCGATTAAGCATATAGGAATCACTTTCGTAAAATGCTTTTATAAGCTTTATATCAATGTGCTTTCTCCAGTCAGGATCGACAAAATGCTTATCTGACATTTTATCCAAAATGTCACAGATACTCTCTTCAATACGAATTTCATCTGCATCGCTTCTGCCTTCCGATGCCGAAATATCAGCTTTTGCATTCATAGCTGATATTTCAAAAGGCAGATGTCTCATGACAGTATGATACATCGTACCTGTCTCGGCTGCAGAAACAGATAGTTCATCATAGTTTTCCGATACGCCTTTTTCCAAACCCGACTCTCCTGCAGCATCTGACGTTTCCGAAAAGACTAATACTTCATCAGCTTCCTTAAGTGCGGAAACGCTTACCTTAGAGGGGTAATCCTTAGCATTTGCAAAGGGATAACTGTAATTTATATCCTTTTCTATATATGATTTCAATTCCTCGTAAAGCTTATCCCCGCCTTCCGGTACGGACTCTGCCTCATGAATTATCTGCTTCATACCTTCCTCGATGTAATCAGAAAGATATTCAAAACCGTATACGCTTACATCCAGCTTTTCATAGTCCGGTCTGTCACCTTCCTCTTCTCCCATGCACTGTGAGTATGGAGGTATATATTCGCTTCCTTCAGCAAGTGCACAGTGTCTTGCATACACCGAATCCATATATCGCCCCGTCGCCCTTTTGAAGGATTTGTGATCGGAGATCACCGACAGTATCCAGCTGTGGTAATTGCCGTTCGGCCTCACCCTGAGATATCCTGTATTTCTATTCACAAAATATTTTTCAAAATATTCGGAAAATTTTGTATTGTACTGATTGATCCTGTAATCAAGAATATCACCGTCTTTGAAATCTTTATCGGTAACCTTAAAATCAAAATCGGTCACACAGATCAGCTTTTCCTTTGCCCTGGTAAGAGCAACATACAGCACTCTCATTTCCTCGGCACAGTTATCGATGCATATGGAATTTCTGATGAAATTCTTAAAAATCCAATTTGTTTTTATCCTCTTCTCCAGACTGAAGTCAACGATTCCGAGACCGTTATCCTTATCGACGAGAGCATCACCGGTTATATCGGCATTATTAAATCTTTTATTTAAAAAAGCCACAAAAACAACGGGGTACTCCAGTCCCTTACTTTTATGGATGGTGGTAATCGTCACCGCATCATCTCCGGCAGCTGCGTTCCCTGCTTCACCCTCATCGATATTTTCATTTTTCATATTGTTGATAAAATATACAAATTCACCTAATGTGCTCTGTCCTCTTTCAACCAGAAGCTTGGCCTTATCGAGAAGCACCTCAAGGTTCGCAGCTTTCTTTGAGCCTTTCTCTTCAGAAAGTACCATATCCATATAATTCAGATCGTAGTAAATGAATTTCAGTATATCATTTACTTCGGCATCCTTCGCCATCTCACGAAGGTATTCCAGGGTTTCAATGAAACGAACACACTTTTCCAAAGTTTTCGGATCCGCTGTCTTTTTTCTTTCTTCATCAGGCTTCAGATATTCTTTTACCGCAATAAAGAAATAATCCTTACGGCCGGCTTCAATCTTTATCTTTGCAAAATCCTCTTCGTCAAATCCGAATATGGAGGATCTCATTACGGAAGCAAGCGGTATATCCTGCAGAGGATTATCTATTATCATAAGGAATGACAATACGGTACTTACCTCGGCAGCATCAAAATACCCCGTCACCGACTGAGCATTCACAGGTATTCCCGTCTTTTCAAATATCCCCCTTACTATATCGCTCTGATTTGAACGAAGCAGTATTGCTATATCCTTATACCTTGCCGGTCTTAAAATCTCATTACCGCATTCATCCTTATCCTTTATAAGAAGCGGTTTTTCTCCTTCCACCAGCTCCTTTATCCTTTTTGCCATAGCTACGGATTGCAGCTCATAACCGGAAAGTGAAGTATTAAAAAGCTTATTTTTTTTCTCTTTACCTGCCGGAGAATCAAAAAGTTCAAGATGCTTATTTTTTTCAACCAGGATCAGTTCCGTATGATAGCTGCTTTCGTCAAAACCTTTTTCCTGTCTTTCCTCCTCGGATATTCCGTCAAATGAGCCTCCGTACTTCAGGCTTGCTTTGTCATCATAATCAACTCCGCCGAAATATTTGGTCATAAGCTCGGAAAAAATCTCATTTGCAAAACCGAGCACCGACTCTCTGCTTCTGTAATTCTTGTCAAGGACAATTACTATATCCTTATCCTTCCTGTCCTCCTCACTTTCCGATACCTTTTCTTCGAAGGTATAATTGTTATATTTTTCCAGGAACAGCGACGGACGAGCGGCTCTGAAGCCGTAAATACTCTGCTTCACGTCACCCACCATAAACATATAAGGAGGCTTTTCCTTTGCTCCTGCCATAACCATAGAGAGATCGTTGCTTCCAGCAATGGTATTTAGGATAGTTTCCTGCAAAAGATTACTGTCCTGGTACTCATCTATCATAATGTGCTTATAAACTTTCCCAAGCTCCAAGGCTATATCCGACGGATATGCCTTTCCGGACTCATCTTTCTTAAGTAGTATCTTTAATGCATTGTGCTCAACATCGCTGAAATCGACGGCATTAAGCTTTTTCTTTACAGCAGAGTATTCCTCATCCAGTTTTCTTACCAGATCCGTAAGACACTTTGCATACGGGTAAAGAAGCTTAAATCTGCTTTTAATACATTCCTCAGCCTGCCCGTATTTATATTCTTTACTTTTTTCAAATGTGCCTGTAGCGTCTATATATAAATCATAGAGGCTTTGTATCATCCCACCGGATCCGGCATATATATCTCTGAAGTCCTTTGCATTTTTTTTGATCTGCTTCAGGGCTTCATCCATATTCCTGCCCTTTGTAGACCATTTTTTTAATTTCTCACCTTGCGAATATTCATTATAATTTCTGCATAATTCTTCATATGTCAACTCTTCATCGCCGGTTTTTTTCAAGATAATGCTCATTTTTTTTGCATCATCATCCAAAATGTCATACCAGACTTTAAGCTCGGGTATATCCTTCAGCTCATTCCTCTTCATTTCGGCGATCCACTTACAAACACTTACATTGCTTACCACAAGCTCCGTAAGCTTCGGAAGCCATTCGTTCCAATCACCGGAATTCACATCATATACCGATAATAGCTTATCAAGCCAGCTGTCAGGATCCGGATGGGAAATACTTTTCATATAAAGCTCTATCAAAAGCTGCTTCATGCCCTGATCGTTCTTCCAGCCCGAAAAAACCTCCGTAAGACTTGTAAAGCACTTGTAAAAAGCAGTATCCTCTTCCTCAAGTGAGCATTTTTCCATAAGCTCATCAGCCGCATTACCGAGAAGAATGGCAGCTTCGTCATTATCGAGTATCCTTGCACCGGGATCTACCCCTTCAGCGGCATAGAAATAGTTTCTTATTATAAACAGACAGAAGCTGTCAATTGTACAGATCCGGGCAGCATTAACCAGGGATATCTCACTTTCCAGTCTTTCGGTCAGTATGGTATCCGGTTTATCCTTTTCGCCCTCTGCTTCCACCCTTTTATAAAGCTCATTTATAAGCCTTTCACGCATTTCACCGGCAGCTGCATTTGTGAATGTAACGACAACGATATCCTTTACCGAAACCTTATCATCTATGATAAGCCTCATTATCCTTTCGACAAGCGCAGCTGTTTTTCCGGAACCTGCCGCTGCCGAAACAAGGATATAGCTGTCCCGCCAGTCTATGACATGCTGCTGATTTTCATTCCACTTATTTGCCATACGGCGTCCTCCAATCGGATCTTAGATTTTCATCAATCTTTTCCCTGAATTCTGTCATGTATTTTTTGGTACATAACATCATCATTTTCCTTTCTCACACAATTTCCTTTTTCCTTCACCGGATCAAAGGCACATATCTCATGGAAGGAGCAGTAGGTGCATACATCCGTTCCGAGGGAACCGGACTGATTTCTTTCACTGTAGGGATTTGTCTTTATAAATCCCTTTTTCCTTTGATCGGACAGTTCCCCCATACGAAGCGATGAATACTTGATAATATCAGCTATCTCCTCTGCTGTTCTGGCATAATTCTTACAGCTCGAGTCAATATCACCGCCGGTTTTTATCTTAAGCTTTATGGCCCCGGATTCTTCGCCGGGCATATATGTTTCCAAAATTTCACCGTTATCTTTTACGGAAGTAAATACCATTTTTTCATCATAAGCCTTGACGGAGCTTACCGCAGAGTCATAGATTCCTTCAGGTCTTTGATCCTTCAGAACCCTGCTGTTTTCATCATCACCATCCACATCATCGGGACTGTAAAACCTGTCATTTATATTATAATAAAAAACACCTGCCGGGATTACCAGACGCTCCCCCCTGCCTTTTTTATTTTCCTCAAGCTTTACAGATTCAACCGCTGCCTTAAGATAAACAACCGTCTGAAGCTGCACTCCATAATAAAGCTGCACCGGATCAACCCTGTGTTTTCCGGTTTTATAATCCATGACCTTGACATAGGTACAATCCTTAACCTCGGGTTTTCCGTCCTTATCAAAAACAAAAGCTTTTCCTTCGGCTGTATCTATCCTGTCAATCTTTCCTTCTATTCTGACCGGTCTTTGAAGGTTATACTTTTCTTCCGTGCTGTAGGTTTCGTAGGAACCCATTATCATCTGGTCTCTCAGTATCTTGACCGTTCTTATAAATGTTCCTTTATATCGTTTAAGTATATTTTCGGTACGACCGCTTTTCTCTCCCAGTTTTTCTTTATAGCCCGCGACTACACTATCGAAAATATCTCCGGCCTTCTTTTCATACTCGGCATCATTCTCCTTATAATCTTTCCAGCCTTTACCATCCTTCTTCATATCCTTCGACAGCCTGTCAAGGCTCTCATGGATAATGTTTCCTATATCTATCGATGTCAGTGAATGCTCCTTACGTTCTTTAAGTCCCAGCCCGTAATTCATAAAATATTTATAGGGACATGAAGCGATCATCTCAAGCTGGGAAACACTCAGTCTGGAAAGATAAGTATTACCTTCTTTATCAGTTAAGGTATAAAGCTCCGCTATCATATCCTCGGGAAGCTCCTCCAGCCTGTCCGAATAAAGACCTTTTTCGCGCAGCTCGGATATAAGCTTCTCTTTTCCCAGCTCCTCTGTATAAAACCGAAGAAGTGCTTTATATTCATTATCATTTAGGAATCCGAGATTCTCTTTTTCATTTTGTATGCCTGTAAGGATATGAGTCATTCCTCTGTCATAGCCTACAGACCTGACAATCCTTCTGAATCCGCTTTCCTTATCTTCCTCCTCGGTATAAGCCTTAAGAAGCGGAATTATCCCCTTGATCCTGTTTATCAGATAAGCCGGACGAAGCTTTTTACTGTCCTTATCCAGCTGTGAATAAACTACATATATCCTTTCGGAAGCCTTGGTTATGTTCATATAAAGATGAAATTCATCCTCAGCCATCCGGTCCTCGGGTGAAGGAGCAAGACGAAGCTTTCTTCCGTCGCTCAAATCTATATCGGTAAGGAACTCTCTCTCATAATCATTGATTATTCCGCCGCCTGCATTTTCCTTCGGAATGTTACAGTCATTAACTCCAAGCAGGAAAAGAAACCTGATATCAGACAGCCTTGTTCTCGAAAAATCACCTACTATCACAACATCCTCTCCGGGAAGCGAGCCGACAGCGCATGTGGAAAGTCCGTTTTCGAAAATCTCAAGGAGCTCTGCTGTTTCTGCTTCTTCATCACCCAGAAGCTTCTTCATATCATCAAGTACCACTTCGATGGCATTAATGATCTTTTTATCCGCAGTACACTTTGAGAGTATTTCGGAAAGAATGTCTGCAAAGGCTCCTGCAGAATGCTTTCCGCTTTTAAGCGTATCATAATAGGACGAAACCGAACATAAAAACTCTTCTCTGAGAGAATTAACATCATGCTGAAGCTCCGTATCTTCAATATATTTTTCAAGAACCCATTCCTTTTTCCATGACGACATTCCGCGAAGTCCGGTTCCGAAAAGAAAGTTGTCAATGATATCTGTCAGAAGCTGATATTCGGTACTTCCGGTAGTTCCCATAAACTCCGAAATGTGTCTGCTTCTAAGAACCTTCATTACGGCAGAGTATTCCATATCGGAAACGATCATTTGTATAAATGACACAAGAAAAATCGGCAGACTCTCTCTTGTCAGATTTTTCTTTTCATCTATGAAATGTGGTATCCCCGTCCTGTCCATAATATCACCGAGAAGAGGGCCGTAAACAGACATATCTCCGGTAATTACCGCAATCTCGTTATAATGAATATCCGATGAAGCTTCATCTATCATTATCCTTTTTATCTCGGACACCGCCATCTCCGCTTCTTCCTTAGGATTTCTCATAAGATGAAGCGATATATGCTCTGTCTTTCCTTTATATCTTTCGTAATGACTTCTGAAGATTCCCTTCTCCAATGCGGCAAGGTCCGAAGCATTTTTATATCTCGGAAGTGTTTCGTCAGTCTCATCCAGTTTGATCTCGGTACAAGGCGCCATTTTTTCCAAAGCCCTTCTTGTATCAAGACTTAAGGAAAAGAGCTTCCTTGTATTTCTTCCTATAAGGTTCACATTATCTATAGTTATTGTCACATAAATATTGTCACATCGCTTTACTAACTCTTCAAGCAGCTTATATTGCAAAGGCTCAAAGCCGGTGAAGCCGTCAAGATAAATATCTGCCCCATCCAGAAATGAGCTTTTTGCATCACAAAGAAGACCTGCTGCAAGACTGATGATACCGTCAGTCGTCGTAAGGTCTTTTTCCTTCATATATTCAAGAGATTTTTCATAAATGAGTTTTATGTCCGAAAGACGAAGGAAGAGGCTTCTCCTTAATGCGTCATCCTTAAGATAGTGTTCTAAAACCTCATCCAGATCGGAGGGTGAAATGTTATATTGCATAAGCTCTGAAATAAATGACTTGATTTCATCTATATATCCCGTAGAAAGAGCATTACTTTTAAAGAATTTAAGCTCTGAAGCATTTTCATCTATCAGGTGACGAACAAGCATGGCACGGCCGGCCTCATCCATTATGATGCTGCCGTTACCTCCAAGCTCCCCAGCTATACGATGAGAGAGGCGTGAAAAGCTGAGTACCTCCGTAAACATCATTCCCCCGCCAAGCTTAGAAAGAAGCAGCTTTTCAAAGCTGTGAGTGAACTGCTCCGGAGTAATGACAAATATCCTTTTATACTTATCTTCTTCTGAAGACCTTTTGATACAGTCAACTAAATATTTTGTTTTTCCGGAGCCTGAACGCCCGGATATTATCGTAATATTCCCCATTTGTAACCCCTTCAATTATCTTATGGAGCATTAATTCATACATCTTTTCAAGTCTCGCCCCGCGAGAGATATACCGGTGCCCGCAATCACTTACTATCACAAAAGCTTCTTCAGATACTTGCCCGTATAGGACTCCTTACACTCTGCAACCTCCTCGGGTGTTCCGGTCACGACAACGGTACCCCCGCCGTTTCCGCCATCCGGTCCGAGATCGATTATATAATCCGCCTGCTTTATCACATCCAGATTATGCTCTATTACAATCATAGTGTTACCGCTTTCGGTAAGCTTCTGAAGTATCTCAAGCAGCCGGTTCACATCATCAAAATGAAGGCCGGTGGTCGGCTCATCGAGAATGTAAATGGTATTTCCGGTACTTCTCTTAGAAAGCTCCGTTGCCAGCTTTATCCTCTGGGCCTCGCCGCCGGAAAGTGTGGTGGACGGCTGACCGAGCTTGATATATCCGAGTCCCACATCCTTAAGTGTCTGTATTTTTCTTTTGACCGAAGGCACGCTTTCAAAAAATGTACACGCCTCATCTACGGTCATTTCAAGAACATCACTGATGTTCTTACCCTTATACCTGACATCAAGAGTTTCACGATTATATCTCTTGCCCTTACATACCTCGCAGGGAACATAGACATCGGGAAGGAAATTCATTTCTATCTTGATGATTCCGTCACCCTTACAAGCCTCGCATCTGCCGCCGGACACATTAAAGGAAAACCTTCCCTTGCTGTAGCCCATTGCCTTCGCATCCTTTGTCGCTGCAAAAAGATCCCTTATCTGATCAAATACCCCCGTATATGTAGCAGGGTTCGACCTGGGAGTCCTTCCGATCGGTGACTGATCTATATCGATCACCTTATCCAATGTCTCGTAGCCCAGGATCTCATCATGCTTTCCGGGCTTGACTCTCGATCTGTTAATGTCACGAAGAAGTCTCTTCTTCAATATCTCATTTATAAGAGAGCTCTTACCCGAACCGGAAACACCGGTAACACAGGTAAAGACTCCTATAGGTATATCTACATCAATATTCTTAAGGTTATTCTCCCTTGCTCCCTTCACGGTGATAAAACCGCGAGGCTTCCTTCTTATAAGCGGAACCGAAATCTCGGCTTCATGTCTCAGATATCGTCCCGTAACGGACTTTTTACAATCCATGATATCCTGAACAGTCCCCGCAGCTACTATCTCACCACCCATATTTCCCGCACCGGGGCCGATGTCAACAAGAAAATCCGACTCCCTCATAGTTTCCTCATCGTGTTCGACAACTATGAGAGTATTACCGAGATCCCTGAGATCCTTGAGTGCCGATATGAGCTTACTGTTATCCTTTTGATGGAGTCCGATACTCGGTTCGTCAAGAATGTATGTAACACCCACAAGGCCGGAGCCTATCTGTGTGGCAAGCCTGATCCTCTGAGCTTCTCCTCCTGAAAGCGACGCAGTCGGTCTGCTTAGCGTAAGATAGTCAAGTCCCACCTCAACAAGAAACCTTGTTCTTTTTGAGATTTCTTTTATTATCTGCTTACCGATAAGCTGCTGTCTTTCGGTAATCTCAAGGCCGTCGATAAATGCGGAAAGCTCTCCTATCGGAAGCTCCGTAACATCAAAAATGTTTTTGTCACTGATAGTAACCGCAAGAGACGATGCCTTTAGTCTTTTTCCGTGACACTCCCTGCACGGGATATCCGTCATAAAGCTTTCGTAATCTTCCTTTACCGCCTCAGATGAAGATTCGCGGTAACGCTGTTCGATATTTCGAAGAAGGCCTTCAAATGCGAGATTATACCTTCCGCTGCCTCTCTGTCCCGTATAATAAACAGGAACCTTTCTGCCCTTGGTACCGTAAAGGATCACATTCCTTGCAGCCTCGGAAAGCTCACCGTAAGGAGTGTCCATTGAAAAGCCGTACTCCTTTGAAAGTGCCAGAAGAAGTGCATGTGAGAAGCTCTTTGCATCTCCGCTGGACTGCCAGCCGGGAACTGCTATCGCACCGTCATTAAGGGATCTGGTCTTATCCGGAATCACAAGATCTATGTCAAGCTCCCTGTGGAATCCAAGTCCCGTACATTTAGGACAGGCACCGAAGGGATTATTAAAGGAAAAGCTTCTGGGCTCGATCTCGTCTATTGATATTCCGCAGTCGGGGCAGGAAAAGCTATCGGAAAAAGAAAGCATTTCTCCTCCTGTAACATCGACCTTCAGAAGTCCTTCGGATATCTTGATGGCAGTCTCGATTGATTCTGCCATTCTCTTTTCTATGCCTTCCTTTATCACAAGCCTGTCGACGATGATATCAATGCTGTGCTTCACATTTTTATCGAGAATGATATTCTCATCGAGAGAATACTGTATTCCGTCTACGATTACCCTTGTAAATCCGCTCTTCTTTGCTCTTTCTATAACCTTCTCGTGCATACCCTTCTTACCGCGTACCACAGGTGCAAGGAGCTGTATCTTAGAGCCTTCGGGAAGAGTCATGATACTGTCTGTCATCTGATCGACAGTCTGTCTCTCGATAACCTTTCCGCATTTGGGACAATGCGGGATACCGATCCTTGCATAAAGAAGTCTCATATAATCATATATCTCGGTAACCGTTCCCACCGTAGACCTGGGATTTCGGTTTGTGGATTTCTGGTCAATGGAAATAGCGGGCGAAAGTCCCTCTATCTTATCCACATCGGGCTTTTCCGCCTGACCGAGAAACATTCTCGCATACGAGGAAAGAGATTCCATATATCTTCTCTGCCCCTCGGCATAAATCGTATCAAAAGCAAGACTGGATTTTCCTGACCCGGAAAGTCCGGTAAAAACTATAAATTTATCGCGCGGAAGCCTTAGATCGACATTCTTAAGATTGTGTTCTCTGGCTCCCTTTATCGTTATATATTTTAATTCAGACATAAAAAACCTTTCTAATCCATTGCATCGACAAGCCTGAAATTCTTAGCTCTTCTTATCGCAAAGAACAGAACTATGGATGTAAATACTGATGTTATCAAAATTCCGAGTATGATCGCCATAGCCTGAGGCGACCTGACAAGCATAAATACAGGCTGCTCAAGCATATAGGAGATATATCCGCCGAATGCGACACCGACCGCTGCTCCGAGCACCATCCCGGCACTGATCGTGATTACAAGCTCATTCAGAAGATATCTTTCCATCTCACGAATGGTATAACCGTTTATTCGCATTATGGATATCTCTTTTCTCTTCTGGTTCACATACATATTGACAAGATTGTTTAGAATGAAAAATACCATCATTCCCGCTATCACCGTAAGGATCATCATAACAAAATCAAATGCTCTTACATAGCTCATATATTGTTCCTTGACCGAGTCGAAATTCTGCAGGCCTCCGAAGCCGTCAATTTCCTTAAGGCGAGACTTTAAGCTTTCGGGATCATTACCGTTCATATAGATAAGATATGTGTTAAACGGCGTCTTTGTACCGAAATAATCCATAAAGGTTTTATCGGTACACACAAAAAATCTGTCGATATAAGTTACATACGAACCGTTCACGGGAACATCAAAGCTCTTCATATATTCGGTAAAAAATGTGATATTCTTACCGCTTTCCAGCTTCATTACCTCACAGGTCTTCTTCGGAACATATATACCTCCGTCTTCCAGATTTATAAGCCTGGAATCAGAAAGCTCATGAAGATTATAATAGCGCTTCAGATCTTCCGGATTAAAGGTTATCAGCGTGGTGGAATCATAATCCTCCGCTCCCATGAAGGTCACTGTCTTCATCCTTACCTTGACATATTCCACTCCGCTATCGTTAAGGATTTCTTCAATCCTTGCCCGGTCGTCATCACTTATCGTCTCCTCAACCTTAAGAGTTTCATCATAAAGCGTTATATCTTCAAACTGCTTCTTAACGGAGTTATTAATGCAATATCTTACGGTAAAGCCTATTACGAGAAGTGCGGTCGCGCCCGCTACACTTATTACGGTGATCGCCACCCTCTTTTTATCGATCCACATATTTCTCCAGATAAGCTTATTAAACAGCGATCCTTTTCTTCCCTTAGAAGCTTTTTTAAGGCCGCTTACGGGAGCAAAACCGCCAAGCAGCTCCGTCGCATGCTTTTTAAGGAGCTTACGACAGGAAAGATAAACCGCCAAAGATCCGAGAAATCCGGATAAAATTGTAAATATCACAGCCGCAAGCATATTGAAGGCAAATGTATTTTTACCCATATTGGAATACTTAAAGGTCTGGCTGAGTCCGATATATTGTATCAATGTGGCGCCGGCAATGATGCCGAGTATCGAACCGATAACGGTCGATGTCAGTGCAAACATCAGATACTTATGAAAGACCTCATATTCCGTAAAACCGAAGGCCTTCATCGAGCCGACCTGTTTTTGCTGTTCATCTATTATACGACCTACCGTGGCATAAATAACTACCATCCCGACAAGAATAAACAGTGCCGAAAATGTGTAGCTGATAAGCCGGAAATTGTTTACATTCAGCCTTGTCGTCATATAATCGACATTTACCTTCAGGCTCTCGTTTATCCACCTGCAGCCGTCAATCCTGTTTATAAGGGCTTTAAAATCATTAAAGGTTTTCTTTGCCTCATCAAATTCGGCAACCTTTTCCTCAAATTGTTTCTTACCGTCCTCGTACTTTGCTTCGCCGTCTTCATACTGCTTTACACCGTCGGCGTATTTCTTTTCACCCTCCTCATATTGGATAAGGCCGGAATTATACTGAGCAAGTGCGTCTTCATACTGTGCCTGCTTCTGATTTAAAAGAGCTATGCCCTGATTATATTCATTAAGCTTTGAATAATATGTATACAGTCCCGGAAGATATACATCATTATGCATTCTGTCCCACTCTGCCGCTCCATCGGAAAGCTTCTGATAATCTCCCTCACTGTTTTTTACCTGAGGGCTTTCTGCTATAAGCGTTGCGAGAAGCTCTGCAGGATCGACGCCCTCTACCCGCGGAAGGCCTGTCTTTTCCTCATATATTTCCCAAAGCACATCATCAGGAAAACGCCCCTTTATAAAGTTATAAATAATAGTCTTTATCGGTGTTCCCAGCTGAATGGAATAATCCTCTGTTATATAAAATGTCTTTGCGGAAACATCTGAGCTGTCAATATCGGGGTTCGGTCTTCCGTTACTCCAGTTAACACCTTCCCCCATCCTTCCGAGCGATTCTCTCAGCTTGTTTCGTATCTGATTTTTTGCATCTTCAAGCTGTGCGTAGGTCTGAGCAAGCTGTACCTTGCCGGCATCAAGCTGAGCCTTACCGGAGTCAAGCTGTGTCTTGCCGCTTTTTGCTGTTGCCCATCCGGAATCCAGCATCGCCTTACCTTCGTCAAGCTTCTTCTTTCCGTCATCCAGCTGTTTTTTTATATCATCCAGCTGCTTCCTGCCGTCCTTCAGCTGCTTCTTCGCATCCGTCAACTTCTTCTTTGCATCCGTCAGTTGCTTCTTTGCATCCGCCACCTTCTTTTCTCCGTCATCCACTTCCTTTTCCTTTGATGCAAGAAAATCATTGACCGATGATTCGCGAAGCTTTTCTCTTGTGCCTGCTATCTCATTTATCTTTTGCGAAACAGCTTCTGTTTCGTCCATATTTTCGTCGGCAAAAAAGCTTTTATCGGCTTTATGCTCCACGTCAACAAGAAGGGTTGTAAAACAACCCTTTGTAAAATCATTATCCGTATCAAATGCTTCATAAGGTACTATAATATATCTTCTGGAAGTTTTCGCACTTGAAAAGATTATGTCGGGATGATTCATTATACCTACGATCTTAAAGCTTCCGTTTTTAAGAAAATCGGGTTTATCTTTATCCTTGCCCTTTATAATGATAGTATCGCCCACATTATAATTTGCGCCTGTCTGTATATCCGACTGGATTATACATTCGTTCTCATTTTCGGGAAGCCTTCCCTCCAGAAGATTGGGCAGACTTATCCTCTCACTGAGAGAAAGCACGCTGACATCCAGAAGCTCATCCTCAGAGCCCTTAATGCATCCGCTCACGGTCCATAATTTTTCCACATCCGAAACGCCCTCAACGGCAGCTATGGCTTCTGCGTCTTCATCAGTGAAAAACAGAGTGGACTCTATCTTTAAATCGGCAATATTCAGTTTTGTGTAATATCTGTCGGCATTCTCTGCCAATGCGTCCGCTGTCAGGCTTATTCCGAAATAAGCGGCGGCGGCAATGGCGGCGATCATGATAATAGATATCCACGATATCTTCTGCACTATGATGTTTTTAATGATATCTTTGTTATATGCCTTACGCTTTCCCATATTATATATCCTTATACGACGCCTTGTTATATATACATACTTTTCGAGGCACACTCTCGCTCCTCAGGGTGCCCTAACGGTACTAAGCTCTCACTTCGCTTTGCTCGTGAATCGCTAAGTACCGAGACCCTGAAGGCCTCGAACAGTATGTATATACAACAAGGCTGTTTATCGGTTAATGAACAGTAATATAATAATTATAAAACGACTACTGCTTTAATTCATATTCAATTACAACTATAAAATGAAGTGAAGTCAAATCTCATAACAAGTTTACTTCATTAACTAACCTTCATACTGCAGAAGTGTCATTTTTAACTCTTTTATTTCGTCGCGTAGCTCGGCGGCACGCTCGAATTCGAGTTCACGGGCTGCGGTCTGCATACGCTTGGTCAGTCTGTCGATTTCCTTCTTTAACTCCTTGGGTGAAAGCTTTGCGGGATCACGGCTGAAGCGACCCTTTTCACTTTCTATCTTACCGGTAGAAATGGAGATAACATCTCTTACTGCCTTTTCTATCGTTTTGGGTGTTATTCCGTTTTCATCATTGTATTTCTGCTGTATACTTCTTCTTCGGTTGGTTTCATCAAGTGCCTTTCGCATCGAATCCGTAACGGTATCGGCATACATTATGACATGACCGCCGACATTTCTTGCCGCACGGCCGATAGTCTGAATGAGTGAAGTCTCAGACCTTAAGAAACCTTCCTTATCCGCGTCAAGTATTGCAACCAGGGTTATCTCCGGGATATCAAGTCCCTCACGGAGAAGGTTGATTCCGATAAGTACATCAAATACTCCCATTCGAAGATCTCTTACTATCTGCATTCTTTCTATCGTATCTATGTCGGAATGAAGGTATTTTGACTTTATGCCGAGACCCTTAAGATAATCGTTAAGCTCCTCTGCCATTCTCTTGGTAAGAGTCGTCACCATCACCTTATTACCCTTTTCGGTCTCCTTCTTTATCTCTGCGTAAAGATCATCTATCTGTCCTCTTACGGGCCGAACCTCTACATAGGGATCAAGAAGCCCCGTAGGTCTTATGACCTGTTCTGCACGAAGCTGCTCGCATCCTGCCTCATAGTCTCCGGGTGTAGCAGATACAAATAATGCACGGTCTATCCGATCTTCGAATTCATCGAAATCAAGCGGTCTGTTGTCCATTGCCGAAGGAAGCCTGAAGCCGAATTCTATAAGAGTTTCCTTTCTCTTTTTGTTTCCTCCGTACATTCCTCTTACCTGAGGAAGTGTCATATGGGACTCGTCCACAATGAGAAGATAATCATCGCCAAAAAAGTCCATAAGTGTATCCGGAGCCTGTCCCGGAACTCCTCCCGCAAGTATTCTCGTATAGTTCTCAATACCCGAGCAAAATCCCGTTTCTCTCAGCATTTCAATATCAAATTCGGTTCTTTCCTTTATCCGCTGTGCCTCGAGAAGCTTGTCATGAGCCTTAAAAAAAGCAACTCTTTCGTCCAGCTCTTCCTTTATCTCGGTTAATGCCTTTTCCATCTTATCGGGCGCGATAACATAATGTGACGCAGGGAATACAGCTGCAAAGCTCACATTTCTTTTTATCTCTCCCGTCAGAGGATCAAATTCGGAAAGCTTATCAATCTCGTCACCGAAAAACTCAACTCTTATGGCGTCGTCATCCGTGTTTGACGGGATAATGTCAACTATATCTCCCCTGACTCTGAATGTGCTTCTCTTGAAGTCCATATCATTCCTATGATACTGCATGTCCACAAGTCTTTCGATAAGTATGTCCCGGTCAAGTGACATTCCTTCACGAAGAGAAAGCATCATAGCCTTGTAATCCTCGGGATTACCTATTCCGTATATGCAGGAAACCGATGAAACGACTATTACATCCTTCCTCTCGATCAGAGCGGCCGTTGCGGAATGCCTGAGCTTATCGATATCATCATTTATGGAAGAATCCTTGGAAATATAAGTATCAGTCGAAGGCACATAGGCTTCCGGCTGATAATAGTCATAATATGAAACAAAATATTCTACGGCATTCTCGGGAAAAAACGCCTTCATCTCACCGTAGAGCTGAGCTGCCAGCGTTTTATTATGCGAAATGATAAGCGTAGGCTTCTGAAGAGCCGCGATTATATTCGCCATGGTAAAGGTCTTTCCCGAGCCCGTAACGCCAAGCAGTGTCTCGACCTTATTACCTTTGTTAAAGCCTTCAAGCAGCTGTTTTATAGCCTCGGGCTGATCGCCCGTTGGTTTAAAATCGGAATGAAGTATAAAATCCATTTGCTTTGCTCCTTCGCAGGAAATGACATAATTGCCTGAGTACTTATCAGATTGATTTTTTAACTATATCCGCGACAAATACTTCGGCAGACATCGGAGGCACTACTACGCTCATAACATTATTCTGCACCATGCAGATACTTCCTTCCGTCGAGTAATCGGAATCAGTCGTCAGCATTATCCTCTTCATGCTCATATTGTTTCTTACTCCGAGACGGCGTACATGAAGCGGAACCCTTATTGCCTCATAGTTATCATTTATTATCACTACCGCAGCATCTTTGGATGTAAATCTTCCGTACGCAAAGCATTTATACTGACCGTGAAGGAACACCAGAGAGCCTCTTTTAAATGCCTTATAGGTCTTATGTATCTTTATCATGTCCTTGTGGAACCTGATAAGCTCCTTGTTCTCATGTCCCCAGGGGTAAGTCCTTCTTGAATCGGGATCCGTCCATCCGCAGACACCGGCCTCATCTCCGTAATATATTGTCGGAGCGCCGGGCCAGGTCATTTGAAACAGGACAGCCTGTCTCATTATGCCGAGATTGATATCCTCACTTGCCGCCTGCGCGCCCGCAGTCTGGATCCTTCCCACCCTTCTGTTTGTCCTTGTGAGGAATCTCGAATGATCATGGTTGGAAAGCTCATTCATTGCGACCTCGAGAGACTGCTGATTAAAGCTTGCCATGTAATATTTCATTGTATTTTTGAAAATGTCATAATTACCCAGGAAATCACCGCGGAACTCATCACTGTGCTTTTCCACACCTGTCAGGAACCATGTAATGGGTTCCATAAATGCGCCGTAGTTCATGATGGTATCCCACTCACCGCCCCGCAGCCACGCCCTGGTATCTCCATAATGCTCGGCAAGTATTATGGCATCCGGATTTGCAGCCTTTACGGCAGTTCTGAAATCTCTCCAGAATCTGTGGTTATACTCCTCGGAGTAGCCGAGATCTGCTGCCACATCAAGCCTCCAGCCATCAACATTGTAAGGCGGAGAAACCCATTTCCTTCCGATTTCGATAATGTAATCATGAAGCTTAAAGGATTCCTCATAATTAAGCTTCGGAAGAGTATCGTGATTCCACCATCCGTCATAGCTCCGGTTATACGGCCACATGCTGTCATCCCTGAACCTGAAGAATGACCTGTAGGGACTGTCTCCCGCAACAAATGCACCGGGCTCGTATTCCGGATTTCCTTCGTATATCCTTTCCCTGTCAAGCCATTTGTTAAATGAACCGCAATGATTGAAAACTCCGTCGAGGATTATCTTCATTCCTCTCTTATGAACCTCTTCCACAAGATGAATGAAAAGCTGATTGGATGCCTCCAGATTCTCCTTATCCGTAACTCTTTCTATATACTTTGTAGCCTTTTTATTGTCAGTCTCTCCCTCTTCGAGAACCTCTCCCCCATCCTTGACGATCCTACCGAAATGGGGATCGATATAATCATAATCCTGAATATCATATTTATGATTTGAGGGAGAAACAAATATCGGATTAAGGTAAATTGCATCTACTCCCAGATTTTTAAGATAATCCAGCTTATCAATAACGCCCTGAAGGTCACCGCCGTAAAAATTGCCGACATCCATTGTATCCGGAAGCTTATCCCAGTCATCCACCTTTCTTACCTGACTGTTTATATAAAAATATTCGCGGTCCTTTACATCATTTGTTCTGTCCCCGTTACAGAAACGGTCAACATATATCTGATAAAAGACTGCACCCTTTGCCCACTTCGGAACCTTGTAGCCGGGAAAGATTTCAAACATATACTCTTCCTCGGGCTTTTTGCGAAGTCCCAGCTTGTTATAATAAAATACAAGCGTAGATGCGTGTATCTCAAAATAATAGCTGACAGTCTGCACGGAGCAGGTTACCTTTGATTCAAAATAATCAAAAAGATCATCCCTTACCGCAAGTGTCATCTTCTGCTTTTCACCGTTGATCACACAATATACGGCATCTACATTTTCCCTGGCTGTCCTTATCCTGAGTGAAACCACATCCCCTATCTCGGGCTCTGCCGGCTTTCTGAACATCTCGGTGCCGTCAGTAAAAATAGCCCCGAAATTTATGAGGGGTTTCGCATCATATATATAATTTACCAAACGGCGGAGCGGAGCATCCTTCATCATCAGTTCTACTTACCTTCTTTCTGACGATCATCATGTTAAAACCGACATAATGATCAGTCCACAATCAGAGTAAATTATATCACATTTCGGGTGGTATTTAAAGCACTGTGTGCAGCCATGAAAAAGCGCCATGAAAAAGCGACTGAAAATGCCGACAAAAATGCCCTGTTTGGGTTGATAAATACGCTAAAAGATATTATTATGTATATATGACTATATATAGTTAGGGGAGAGGCCGCATGAATATACAGACACAATATTCTGCTATATATACAGGTTTGATCATTGCGCTCATTATCTGCGCAATCAGTTCGTTTCGTTCGGACAAATCCATAGGAAAACCTCTCGGGCTTTTCCTTGTCATTCTTTCTGTTCCTCTTCTCTCAAATATTCTCATAATGGATTCCCACAATGAGACTCTGGCCATTATCGGTTATTATGCATACTATATCAGTATGACTCTTTCCATGATATATCTTGTCAATTTTTCAAATCAATACTGTAAGGGCATCGGCAAAGGTGCGGTCAACAAGCATAAGAATGATGTCTACTACATCTATACCCTTGCTCTGATAGACATTATCCAGCTTCTTCTCGGTCCGTTCTTCCACCATGTTTTTACAACCGAAATGACCATTGTTGATGATGAGATTTATTATAAATCCGTTATGCTGGGAGGTCTTCTGGCTCACAGGATAGTAGGATATATCATCTATATGCTTGTTTTTGCGATCTTTACGCTGGCAACCTTAAAGACAACAAGGTATTACAGAGAAAAATACAGTATTGTTCTGTTCGCGCTGATCCTGTCCGGACTGACTCAGACCTTTTTCATCATATCACGGACACCTGTTGACCGTGCGGTACTGGTTCACGCTCTTTTAGGCATCCTGATATACTATTTATCCATCAAGTACAGGCCGCTTAAGCTCCTTGATACGATTCTTTCAAATGTTGTTTCCGGAATGGATGATTCCATTTATGTCTTTGATCAGGAGGGTAAATGCATCTGGGCAAACGAACAGGGCTACGCGCTTCTTGAGCTGCCTCAGGGAAAGCACGAAAAAGTCAGAGATGCTCTGATTGAAAAATTCGGAGATACTATTACAAACAGAGGCGAGCTTTGGAATACGGATGTATTCATCCCGAATATCAAAACCTATTATCATCTCGAAAAAAAATCCGTCAAATCCAAGGAGCTGATAGACGGATCATATCTCATCATACAGGATACAACTGATCAGAGAAGCGCCATTAAACGCGAATTATATAATTCCACTCATGACAGGCTTACAGGTCTTTATAACGAAGAATACCTTTATACTCATATAAGGAATATAATGCGAACAAGCAGCAGATCCTACTACGCCCTTTGGATAAACATCAAAAACTTCAAGCTGGTAAACGATGTATTCGGAAAGCGTTTCGGAGATCACACACTTAAGGAGCTGGCTGAATGGATCAAAACAAAAATGAAGGATATCGACGGAGTTTACGGCAGACTTGTCGGAGACACATTCTGCGTCCTGCTTCCCGTCGAAGACTTCGATGCCGAAATGTTCCACAGGGAAATGAGTAATTTTGTAGTCAGACAGGGAAATATTTCTTATCATGTCTGCATTCATGCCGGCGTATATAAAATCTACGAGAGAAATCTCGAGCCGTCCATTATGTTTGACAGAGCTCATATGGCTTTATCGGGTGTCAAGGATAATTATAAGAGCTGCATCAGATATTATGATGATAATATGAAGAATTCCATTCTCAAGGAACAGGGCCTCGTAAACGCCCTTCCCGATGCGTTAAAGAGCATGCAGATAAGGCCGTATCTGCAGCCTATTACCGATGCCTCCGGAAATGTGATCGGTGCGGAATCGCTTGCAAGATGGATGCATCCGAAGCACGGTTTTCTGCATCCCAACAGCTTCATACCGCTGTTTGAGCATAACGGAATGGTCGTTGACATAGACAGGCATATCTGGAGACACACCTGTGAGATTCTTAAGAGCTGGAAGGGAAAGCATGATGATCTTTTCATTTCCGTAAACATTTCTCCCAGGGACTTTTACTTCACGGATGTTGTTAAAGAGCTGCTGCAGCTGACAAAGGAATACGACATTGAGCCCGTAAAGCTTAGGGTTGAGATCACCGAAACAGTGGTTGAATCCGATACGAAGGACAGACTCAGGATAATAAACGAACTTAAAGCCGCAGGCTTCATAGTTGAAATGGATGACTTCGGAAGCGGATATTCTTCACTGAATATGCTGAAAAACATTCCGGTTGACCTCATTAAAATAGATATGAATTTCCTTGCAGGCGAAAATACCGAAAGGTCGGAAATAATACTAAAGAATGTTATCAATCTTTCGAAAGACCTTAATATCGTCACACTCACTGAAGGTGTGGAAACCGAAGAGCAGTTTAATAAGCTTGTGGATATGGGCTGTTCTCTTTTCCAGGGCTTCTATTTTTCAAAGCCCCTGTCTGCGGAAGATTTCGAAGCATATTTAACAAACGTGAAAAAATAAACCAGAGGAAGGGTACTTATCTATGTTACAGTTTTTTGGCAGAGGATCGGGATTTTCTGCAGAACATACAAATGCATTTTTCTTTGACGGATCCGATCTCGTCATTGTGGACTTCTCCATGACATCATTTGTAAAGCTGATGAAAACAGACATTAATTCTCTGTCTGACAGCGAAAAGGCAGAGCATATATATATAATTGTAACGCACACCCACGGCGATCATATCAGCGGAATACCAATGCTGGTCTTCTACTGCAATTTTGTACTGAATATTCCGGTAACGATAGCTATGCCGTCGGAGGAAACAATGAAGGATATGCTATATGTAATGAGGAATGTCGAGGGCTGCAGTGATGATTGTTATGACATCGTCCTCTCCTCTTCTCTTAAGAAATGGGTAAAGGCAGTCATACCGACAAAGCATACCGAAGATCTCTCAGGAAAATGCTTCGGCTATCAGCTTTGTGTAAACGGAACCGATATAGTATATACCGGTGATACAAATACACTTGAACCCTATAAGCCTTACATTGATAATTCTTCGATCTTATATACCGAGATCGCATTTTACAAGACAGGTGTACACCTTTCTATCGACGATAACCTTGAATATCTGAAATCACTTTCAGAGTCCGGTAAAGCTGTCTATGTAATGCATATCGATAATGAAACTGAAATTGCAAAAAAGCTTGAAGGTACCTTGATAAGACCGGTTCCGGTAAAAGCTTTATAAAAAAGGAGGAAATAAAATATGTCATCCGAAGATACAAAAACACTAAGTGACATCTTTGATCTGTCAGAAACTCTCTACGCCGCAATGAGTGATGTGAATGTAAATGTTCACGAAAAGATATTCATTCATCTGACAGAGCTCGGCAGGTTACTTGTAAATGCAGACAGGGCAAGCTTTTGGAAATGGGACAAAATGTCACATACTCTGTGGACAATGACTGCGACGGGACTTGATGGTGAAATGAACAGGATCGAGATACCGGATGACACCGGACTTGTAGGTAAATCTCTACACGACGGTAAGGTCTTTATTACAAATGACCCTTACAACTGTCCGTATTTTAATTCTTCCGTCGATAAAAAAACCGGATATGTGACCAAATCGATTCTTACGATGCCGGTTGCAAATGTAAACGGTGAATTTATAGGTGCCTACCAGGTTATCAACAAGCTTGACGAGGACGGCTGCTTTGATGAAAAGCGTGACTGCAAAAAGCTTTCTCTTGCTGCGGTTCTTTGCGGTCTTGCTCTCGAGTCTGATGTTTTCCTTGAGGAGTCCCATACTGACAGGCTCACAAGGCTCAGAAACAGAATGGGCTTTTTCAATGACTTCCATAAAAAGTATGATGCGATTGCAAACGATCCGAACAGAAGCCTCTCTCTCTTCATCTGTGATATCGATAAATTCAAATCCGTAAATGATACCTACGGTCACAACATAGGTGATGAGGTTCTAAGGCACGCTTCTTCTATCCTTATGCAGCATTGCAATCCCGGTGACGGAGTTTACCGTTGGGGAGGCGAGGAGTTCATTATGCTCATGGCTGATGCCGATATGGAAAAATGCAGGATCAAGGCTGAAGAGGTAAGGCTCTTTATGGAGCAGAATGACTGCGAAGCAAAGGACGGCGATAACGAATATACTGTTCATCACACGATGAGCTTTGGTGTCACCACCTTTGATCCGAACAAAACTATCGAGGAGAACATCAGTGTTGCGGACGAGAAGCTCTATACCGCCAAGGAAACCGGCCGAAACAGAGTCGTCAGCTAATGGCTCGGACAGTCTCGCTTGTCTGGATAATTCTAAAACCATTGTTTTGGCAATATTACGAAAGCTTCGCAATGTTTGGTTCAGCACCTGCATATCCCATTATGGCTGTTTTATTTTAAACAATTATAGCTTTATATATACAGTCAAAAGAGAGAGACAGGCAGGTGTTTTCAAAGCGGTAGTGGAGGTTTCATAGTTTTTCCAAAATGATGGTTATAGAATTTTCCAAAGAAGCGAGACTGTTTGAGCGAAGCGAGTTTCGAGCGCTTTGTGAAAATTCATAACCTCATTTTGTGAAAAACAGAAACCGTAACGCGTTTTGAAGAACACCTGTCTGTCTCTCT
>CACYCJ010000092.1 GCA_902772925.1 uncultured Lachnospiraceae bacterium | reverse complement strand
TTATAAAATCGCGAAAAGTCAGTAAAATCCGCGAAAGGATTTTGGCAAGTATTGTTTGTTAAGATAGAGGAGTTATTGTATGCTATCTAAATTCAGTGTAAAAAGACCTTATACCGTGTTGGTAGCGGTTGTTGCAGTTATCGTTATCGGTGTGGTAGCGATGCTCAGAATGCATGCGGATCTCCTGCCTGAAATGGAGCTTCCGTATGTTATCGTTATTACAACCGATATGGGCGCCAGCCCCGAAGAGGTTGAAAGAAATGTAACAAGCAAGGTAGAAGCGGCTCTTGCGACTACTTCAAATCTGGAAGAAATATCTTCCATGTCTTATAATAGTTATTCTACTGTTATCCTGGAATATGCCCAGACTACAAATATGGATTCTACCATTATAGAGATCGAGCAGAGCATTGCACAGATCGACGGAACCATGGGTGAGAATGTAGGAAAGCCCATGATAATGCAGCTTAATCCGAATATGATACCGATCATGATATCTACCGTCAGCGTTGAAGGAATGGACAATATAAAGCTGACAGATTATGTAAATACAGAGATTGCTCCCAAGCTTGAGGGTATTGAAGGTGTTGCATCCGTAAATGTATCCGGCGGCGTTGTGGAGTCGGTAAATGTTACCGTAAACAGTAAAAAGGTAGATAAACTCAATAAAAAGATAAAAACAACCATTGATAAGGAATTTCTCAAAGCTGAAAAAGAGATAAATGATGCTCAGGCTCAGATTGACAGCGGGAAGACCATGCTGAATGCTTCCAAAAATCAGCTGGCCGATCAGGCAGGGGCTACCGAAGCGGAATTAAACAGTAAAAAGATAGAGCTTTATCAGGCGGAAAAAGACCTGGACGAAAAAATGTCACAGGCAAAGATAGCGGTGAATCTGCTTGAAAAGGTTATCGATGTTCTTAATAAAGCAAAGAAAAAAGCAGATGAGCTTCTGGAGAAGAAAAGAGTTCTCGAGCAGATCATTCAGCTTTATATCGACGGACTTCTTGATGATGCGGCATTTGCCGAAAGCGCGGGAATGACCATAGATGAAGCAAGGGCTCAGCTTGATGAGATAAATGCCGGTCTTGACGAGATAAATGACAGCCTGGCGGATCAGGCAGCCTACCTTGCGGGAGAGGGCATCATATTAAAGACCTACGAGGACCTCACTTCCGCTATAGCTACCCTCACCCGGAAGCTGACAGAGCTTAAGGCGGGGATTGCTGCGATGGAAGCCGGAAAGGCTCAGATAGCAGAAGGAAAAGCAGCTCTGGATCAGGGGCTTGCTGCTCTTACAAAGGGTGAGATAATAGGCTCGCTTGAAATAAGCGCGGCCGAATCAAAGATGGCTGTCGGCGAATCGCAGCTTGAAATGGCAAAGACTCAGATTGATTCAACCAAGGAGTCCGCATACAACTCTGCAGATCTTACAAATGTGCTTAGCGTCGATACAGTTAAGCAGCTTCTTGCTGCGCAGAATTTTGATATGCCTGCCGGCTATGTTGAGGATAAGGACGGACAGAAGCTTATAAAGGTCGGAGATGATATTGGCGGAGTTGAAGACCTTAAAAATACCGTGCTTATCGATCTCGGAATGGATGGGATAGACCCTATAAAGGTCAGCGATGTAGCCGATGTAGAGGTGACTGACAATTCAAAAGAGGTATATGCGGCAGTTAACGGTGAGCCGGGCATAATAATCACCTTTGAAAAACAGACAAATTATTCTACCGGTGAAGTAACGGATAATATTCTTAAAAAATATAAAAGCATTGAAAATGAGGATACAGGCGAAAAGATACATTTTGCAACTCTTATGAATCAGGGTATTTATATCGATATTATCCTCAAATCAATACTTCAGAATATGGGACTCGGAGCAATCCTTGCAATCCTTGTGCTTATTATATTCCTCAGAGATGCAAGACCTACGGTCATCATCGGCTGTGCCATCCCCATAAGCGTCGTATTTGCGATAGTGCTTATGTATTTCACAAGCATTTCGCTGAATATCATTTCTCTTTCGGGACTTGCGCTGGGTATAGGAATGCTCGTGGATAACTCCATTGTCGTTATCGAAAATATATATCGTATGCTTAAGGAAGGCGTCTCGATCAAAAAGGCGTGCGTGTACGGCGCAAGCCAGGTGGCAGGCGCGATCACCGCATCCACGCTGACCACAATGTGCGTATTCCTTCCCATAGTATTTACAAGTGGTATTACAAGACAGCTTTTCGTTGATATGGGTCTTACGATAGCATATACGCTTACTGCCAGCCTTATCGTGGCGCTTACTCTCGTTCCCGCCATGGGACAGGGGATGCTTAGAAAGGTTAAGCCCAAGAATGAAAATACAGAGAACAGATTCTTTAAAATATACGGAAAAATACTGGAGGGAGCGCTCAGATTCAAGGCTCTGATCCTGATAGCCGTGGTACTGCTTTTTGCCGGAACGGCATACCTTTCCATATCAAGGGGAACAGCATTTCTTCCGAAAATGTCAAGCACGCAGATTACAGTGGAGCTGACGGTTCCGGAGGATGAGAAGAGAACCGTTGAAGAGATGACGGGCTACAGTAATGAGCTTATGGCTGACATAATGTCCATTCCCGAGGTTGAACTGACGGGTGCGATGATGGGAAATGTATCTCTCATCGGCGGACTCGGCGGAAGCGGCGGCGGAAATAATATATCCATGTATGTCCTTATAAAGGAAGGTGCTCATATCAGCAATGAAGAGATCGAATCAAAGATAATGGATTTTGCGAAGGATCTCGACTGTGATGTCAGCGTTAATTCGGAAATGATGGATATGAGTGCACTTTCCGGAAACGGTATTTCCGTCCAGGTTAAAGGAAATGATATAGAAAAGCTTCAGGAGCTGGCTGCTCAGGTTGCCGAAAAGGTTGAGGCTGTTGAGGGAACCGTTGATGTTGACGACGGACTCGGTGACATGCTGAATGTAATGAAGGTGTCTGTAGATAAGGAAAAGGCTGCCAAGTACGGAATGACGGTCGCACAGGTATTTGCACTTGTATATGCTGAGATTGCCGATACTACATCATCCATGTCGCTTGCCGCTGACATTAAGGATTATGATGTATATATAAATACTGACGATCAGAGCTCTGCAACCTCTGCAGATATCAAAAGAATGACATTTGAATATACCGATAAGGAAGGAAAGAAAAAGAATATCAGGCTGTCGGAGATTGCAAAGTTTACCGAGCTTCAGGAGGTTTCGAGCATACTCAGGGATTCTCAGATGAGATATATAAGAGTTTCTGCGGGAATCGACAAGGATCATAATGTAGGACTTGTGGGAAATGAAGTAGATAAGGCTTTAAAGGATCTGGATTTTCCCGAAGGATATTCATATGAAATGACAGGTGAGGACGAGACTATAAATGAAGCTATGATACAGCTTCTGGAAATGCTTGCGCTTGCGCTCATACTTATCTACCTTATCATGGTTGCGCAGTTCCAGTCACTGCTTTCACCGTTCATCATAATGTTTACGATACCTCTTGCTTTCACCGGTGGTTTCTTTGCTCTTTATATCACCGGAAGTGAGTTAAGTGTCATTTCCATGATCGGTTTTGTAATGCTTTCGGGTATTATCGTTAATAACGGTATCGTGCTTGTGGATTATATCAACCAGCTGAGAAGAGAAGGAATGTCCAAGAAGGATGCGATCATCGAGTCCGGAAAGACAAGGCTTCGTCCGGTTATTATGACCGCGCTTACCACCATAATCTCAATGTTCACCATGGCTCTCGGTCTCGGACAGGGAACCGAAATGGGACAGCCCATGGCAATAGTTGTTGTAGGCGGACTTACATACGGAACAATACTTACACTTGTTGTAGTACCTTGTATATATGATATCTTCAATCGTGAGAAGGACATGAGAGAGGAAGATCTCGATATGCCGCCGGTGCCTGATGAATTTGAAGAGACGGGAGAAGCTCCCGGCATGCCTGTTCCCGTACCGGTTGCTGCGGATGGCCCCGGAACTCCCGGACCGGTTCCGGTTGTTTCGGATAATCCTGCATCGAACCGTGAAACTATCTTTACCGGTGCTTACGGACCGGTCATCGTCCCGGGAAAACCCGCTTCGGACTCGGAAGATGAAGAAGATGTATGACATCAGAAAAAACTTTCATTGATACCTCGTTTGTGGTAAAATCGTTGAGATATAAATTTTGCGTGTAATATTCGCAAAGAAAAAAGGCGTTTTTTGGAGGCATACCATGAGAAAATATGATAAATCGGTAAAACTGAATAATGTCTGCTACGACATCAGAGGTCCCGTAATGGACGAGGCAAACCGTATGATAAGAAACGGGGAAAATGTTTTAAAGCTCAATATCGGAAACCCCGCACCATTCGGCTTCAGGGCGCCCGATGAGATCGTAAATGTAATGATGGAAAATTTGACCGAGACCGAAGGATATTCGGATTCAAAGGGCCTTTTTTCAGCCAGAGAAGCCATCAGAAAATATGATGAAAAGAAGGGCATAAAGGGCGTTGCTGTTGACGATATCTATACGGGAAACGGCGTAAGCGAGCTGATAACCCTTTCGATGCAGGGACTGCTCGACTATGGTGATGAGATTCTGGTACCTGCGCCCGATTATCCCCTGTGGACAGCATCGGTCACACTTGCAGGCGGTACAGCTGTACATTATATCTGCGATGAAGAGAGCGAATGGTATCCGGATATAAATGATATCCGTTCAAAGATAACTCCCAGAACGAAGGGAATAGTAATAATCAATCCCAATAACCCTACAGGAGCGCTGTATCCCAAGGAGCTTCTCATGGAGATAGTGGATATTGCGGAGAAAAATGACCTGATCATTTTCTCGGATGAGATATATGACAGACTTGTAATGGACGGATTGAAGCATACTTCCATAGCAAGCCTTACGGATAATCTCTGCATAACCTTCAACGGTCTTTCCAAATCGCATCTTATAGCCGGCTACAGAGTCGGATGGATGTCGATATCGGGAAATAAGAAAAATGCAAAGGGTTATATAGAGGGAATCAATCTTCTTTCATCGATGAGACTATGTTCAAACGTGCCTGCTCAGTCACTTATCGCAAAGGCGCTTGATTACGCAGTGGAAACAGATGAGCTGATATCGCCGGGCGGAAGGATATACACACAGAGAGAATTTATATGTAAAGCCATAAATGACATTCCGGGACTTTCGGTAGTCAGACCTAAGGCGGCATTCTATATATTCCCGAGGATCGATACAAAGAAATTCAATATCACAAATGACGAGAAATTTGCTCTTGATATACTTCGTGACAAGAAGATACTTTTCACGCACGGCGGCGGCTTCCATTGGGAGGTACCGGATCATTTCAGGATAGTATTTTTGCCTGAGCTTAAGGTTCTTCAGGAAGCAACCGAAAAGATGAAGGAATTCCTTGCTGATTACAGGCAGGTTGATTATTAAGAAAAAATGTGACAAAAATGCCGAATTGTAGCACAAAACAACAAGATTTGTGCTTGCAGTATTTGACTTCGCATAGTATGATTTACTATGTTTGTTCTATGCACACGGGTTCGGATAGGAAGTATCTTTATGAAAGACAGGCAGACCGTATTACAGATGCTATTTCTCATATTGCAGATCGGGATAACCATGCTTGTGAGTATATTCTTATGTACGGGGCTGGGGTATCTTCTTGACAGATGCTTCGGAACGAAATTCATTATTATAATAGGGATTGTCCTGGGCGTGCTTGGCGGCTACAGGGCAGTTTACCTTTTGATAAAAAAATTTATCGCTAAGGATAAAAAGGACGATAAAAGTGATAAAGACAGAGAATGGGTTAAAAAGGCTTTTGGAGAGTCTGACGAGACTACGAAGAGAGAGTGAAGCGGGGGAGACCCTCGGTATCCTCATCTTTGGCATAGTCTTTTTTGGTGCGTTATCGCTCGTGGCCGGATTATTTATAGTTCCGGAAAAACTCTTTTACCTTGCCGGAATAGTAGCCGGAAATGCGGCGGCAGTATTTGCCGTTATTAATATGTATGATGCGCTTAATATGTCGCTCGGGATGGGAAAGAATGCAGCGGACTTTGTAAAGCTTCGTGTCCTGCTCAGATTCGGGGTGGCGGCAGCACTTCTTTTCGTTTCGATACTTGTAAGTCCTTATATGTTTGCGGGATGTGCTCTCGGGCTTTTCGGGATCAAGGTCTCCGGACTGCTTCATAAGCAGATGAAAAGACTATTCTATTATCTGACGGGAAAGGAAGATTATGAAAACTGATATAATTCTTATGCAGGAAAGCAGTCCTGATTTTTATATACATCAGCTTTTCCCGTTAAATATCTTCGGGCATACGGTGTATATAACCTCGACGCATGTCTGTACAATAATTCTAATGGCAGTCCTTATGATATTTACATTGGTTGCCAGGAGCCGTTATCTGAAGTCGGTGAAGCTTGGAAGGCCCACATCATTTACGACACTTCTCGAAATGGGAGTCGATCTGCTCATACACTTTGTTGAGGATGCTTTCACCGTAAAATACGCAAAGCCTTACATTACATATATAGGAGTTCTTTTCCTTTATATATTCTGCAGCAACATATCCGGTATACTCGGTCTTCGTCCGCCCACAGCGGATTACGGAACGACGCTCTGTCTTGCGCTGATCACATTCTGCATGATCGAATATGCCGATATCAGATACAACAAATGGGGAGCTGTCAAAGCGCTCTTTGAGCCGGTATTTTTCTTCTTCCCCATGAATGTTATAAGCGTCTTTTCCACTCCGCTTTCAATGTCGCTCCGTCTTTTCGGAAACATTCTCGGCGGAACGGTGCTTATGGCGCTTTACTACGGAATGATGCCCTGGTTTGCAAAGCTGGGAGTTCCGGCAGCGCTTCATGTTTATTTCGATCTTTTCTCGGGAGCAATACAGACATATGTATTCTGTATGCTGACCGTGACATTTATAGCTGATAAACGAGGACTTATTACATAAGGTTTGCCGTAAGTGCAGTTTGCCGGGCATTAAAAAAATTCTGATTACAATATTTGGAGGTAGTATTATGAACAACATTTCGGGAGCAGATTTGATCCATGCATTTTCTGCACTTGGAGCAGGCATCGCTGTTTGTTCCGGTATAGGTACCGGTGTCGGACAGGGTAATGCGGCAGGTATGGCAGCGCAGGCTGTAGGAAGGAATCCCGGTGCAAGAGGACAGATCATGTCCACTATGCTTCTCGGACAGGCCGTTGCGGAAACCACAGGTCTTTACGGACTTGTAGTAGGACTTCTTCTTATGTTCGTTAAGCCCTTTGATGCTTAATTTTCTTACAAGTGGAAGGAGAAATCATGACTGGTTTAATCTATGACATCGGTGTCACGACAATGGCAGGCACCGGTCGTATATTCGGTCTTGACGACCAGCTTCTGTTTGATCTTGTATTTCAGGGAATAGCGGTTTTTATATTATTTTTCTTTGTCGGAAATCTTCTCATCAACCCCATTAAAAAGGTTATAATGGAGCGTCAGGAGAAGATTAAAAATGATGTTGAAGATGCGGCAAGGGATCGTGCCGAAGCAGCAGAAATGAAGGCGGAGTACGATGAAAAGATAAAGAATGCCGAAGCCGATGTTGCAAAGATCATGTCTGACGCAAGGACAAGAGCCGTTAAAAATGAGAGTATCATTATAAATGAAGCTAAGGAAGAAGCCGGCCGTATCATTGAAAATGCCGAGAGAGAAGCACGCCTTGAAAAGCTGAAGGTCAAGGATGAAACAAGAACCGAGATCATCAGTGTAGCTTATGCTATGGCGGGCAAGATTCTGGATGAGAACATCGATACAAAGAAGCAGGAACAGCTGCTCGAGGAAACTCTTGCAGAGATAGGTGAGGATACATGGCGAAGCGAGTAGATTCGGTATACGGAGAAGCTTTGTTTGAAGCTGCCTCAGAGTATAATGTGCTTTCGGACATACTTGAAGAGGCGGAGGCTGTCCTTGAGGTTTTTGAAAAAACCGGGGATTTAAGGAGTGTTCTGCGTCATCCGAACATTGATACGGAAGAAAAAGAAAAGATCGTAAAAGAAGCATTTCAGGGCAAATGCCATATGCTGCTTTCCGAAACCATGTGTGAAGCCGTGAAGAGAGGACATGGAAAGGACATAGAGGACATCCTCATTTTCTTTATCGGAAAGGCCCGAGAGAAGGAAGGCATAGGCAGCGCATCCGTAGCTTCGGCCGTTGAGCTTTCAGCCGAACAGAAGAAAAAGGTGGAAAGCAAGCTTCTTTCGACTACTAAGTATAAAAAGATTAATGTTGAATATAAGGTGGATCCCGGGCTGATCGGCGGTCTTGTCATTAAGGTCGGAGACAAGATGGTTGACAGCAGTATTAAAACAGCGCTTAAGTCTCTTAAGGGCAGCCTTATATAGAAAGGATAATTTCAATGAAGTTAAATCCTGAAGAACTCAGTTCTGTGATCAAAAAGCAGATAGAGA
>CACYCJ010000091.1 GCA_902772925.1 uncultured Lachnospiraceae bacterium | reverse complement strand
TCCGAACAGTGGAGAGCATTTCTATACGGCGAGTGTCGATGAAAAGAATAATCTTATAAGCGTAGGCTGGAATTATGAAGGAATAGGCTGGAAGGCTCCGAAAAAGTCAAAGACGCCGGTATACCGTCTGTACAATCCGAACGCAGGTGACCATCACTATACAATGAGTGCAGCGGAAAAAGACAGTCTTGTAGCTGCAGGCTGGAAGTACGAGGGTATAGGATGGTATTCTGACGATGCAAAGTCGGTACCGTTATACAGACAGTATAATCCCAACGCCAAGACCGGAAGTCATAATTATACTACAAGCAAGAAAGAAAATGACTGGCTCGTAAGTCTCGGCTGGAAAGCCGAAGGAATAGGCTGGTACGGAGCAAAATAGGAGCTCCGGAAAAATCGACAATACTTGACAATAAGCAGTCTTTATGGGATACTAAAGACTGCTTTTGTTTTCGGAGCAGAGAATGAAAAAATATCTCTGTCCGACTGAAAAATTGTTATTTTAGGCGGTAAAGAAAAATGTCGGCTGCATGGTCAATGTTTCTTGAAGATTTTTATAAATGCTTTATAAGAGAAGACAGATGGAAGCTTCTTCTCAGTGGTATAGGTGTGACTATCAAAATTTCACTCGTGGCTGCGCTTTTCGGTCTTATTATCGGTTTTATAATAGCACTTTTCAATCTGTCAAGTATCAGACCTCTAAATGTGATCGGAAAGATATATACCGATGTAATACGAGGAACTCCCTCGGTTACACAGCTGATGATCATTTATTTTGTTATATTTGCCACTATCAGCTGGCCGAAATGGCTGATAGCCGCCGTGGCCTTTTCAATAAATTCCGGCGCATATGTATCTGAGATCATACGAGCGGGTATACTTTCCATTGATAAAGGTCAGATGGAAGCAGGCAGATCTCTCGGCCTCAGTGCTTCGCAGACGATGATGAGTATTATAGTTCCGCAAGCTGTGAAAAATATATTTCCCGCGATGTGTAATGAGTTTATAACACTTATCAAGGAAACGGCCATAGTCGGATATGTCGGTCTGGTAGACATTCAGAAGGCCGGTGATTTCATCAAGAGTGCTACTTATCAGCCCTTTATGCCGCTTATAGCAACTGCCATTATCTATTTTGTATTGATTAAGGTGCTTACTATACTTCTTGGAAAGGTTGAGAAAAAACTGCGTGAATCTGATAAGAGATAGACGAAAGTGGTGAGGTGTAGAATTGATCAAGGTTAAGGATCTTTATAAGAGCTTCAATGAAAGAGAGGTTCTTAAAGGAATAAATGAAGAGGTTGACGAGGGAGAGGTTGTCGTAATAATCGGTCCGTCCGGATCGGGGAAAAGCACATTTCTCCGATGCATTAACCTTCTGGAAACGCCCGATAAAGGGGAAATATGGCTGGATGACATTCAGGTAAACGGTCAGGGGGTTGATGTAAATAATGTAAGACAGAGGATGGGAATGGTATTCCAGCATTTTAATCTTTTTCCTCATCTTACCGTAAAGAAAAATATCACACTTGCACCCGTCAAGCTAAAAAAGATGACCCCGGAGCAGGCCGATAAAAAGGCAATGGAGCTTCTTAAGATAGTAGGTCTTGAGGAAAAGGCTGACGTTTACCCGAAGCAGCTTTCCGGAGGTCAGCAGCAGAGAATTGCCATAGCAAGAAGCCTTGCAATGGAACCTGAAATAATGCTTTTTGACGAGCCGACCAGTGCGCTTGATCCGGAAATGGTCGGAGAGGTTCTGGAGGTTATGAGAGGACTTGCCAAAAGCGGAATGACAATGATGGTGGTCACTCACGAGATGGGGTTTGCAAAAGAAGTTGGCAGCAGGATTCTCTTTATGGATGAGGGTGTGATACTTGAGCAGGGTACTCCCGAGCAGATATTTGAAAATCCTTCAAATGAAAGAACAAAGAATTTCCTCAGCAAGGTTCTATAAATTTGCTGACATATCAATATAAAAGGAGTAAAAAAATGAAGAAGCTTAAAAAGGTATTGGTAGCTGCGGTAGCAGCAGTTGTGATGATGACTTCGCTTACGGCATGCGGTGGCGGAGCGGCAGAAAGTTCATCTATAGTATTCGGAACAAATGCCGAGTTCCCTCCCTTTGAATTTGTGACAAGCGGCGGAACGATAGGCGACTATGACGGAATTGATATAGCTATAGCAAAGCAGATCGGTGATGAGATGGGCAAGGAAGCTCAGATCAACAATATGGAGTTTGATTCACTTCTTATTGCACTTCAGAACGGACAGGTTGATGCCGTTATAGCAGGTATGACAGTTACAGATGAGAGAAAGGAATCAGTTGATTTTTCTATTCCTTACTATACAGCTACACAGGTTATGATAGTTAAGGATGATTCCGATATAACCAAGGCTTCTGATATGGAAGATAAGAAGATCGTTGTCATCCAGGGTTACACTGGAGAGACGGTTGTTAAGGAAATGGGATACAGCTATGAGTCGTTTAAAAAGGGAACAGAGGCTGTACTTGAGCTTGTAAACGGAAAATGTGATGTTGTGGTAATAGATTCCGCAACCGCGTCAAAATATGTTAAGGATAATGAAGGCATTAAGATAGTTGAGGACGCAAGTGCATTTGAAGCAGAGGAATATGCTATAGCTGTTAAGAAAGGAAATACAGAGCTTCTTAATCAGATCAATTCATCTATTCAGAAAATGCTCGATGATGGTACGATATCAACTCTTTCGGTTAAATATCTTGACGAAGAATAGAAAATGATATCGCCTTATATGAGGTAATAATGAATAAAGATAATAATCTAAATCAAAATATAAATCCTGTAAATCGAAATGCGCAGCAGGGGAGAAATCCGCAGCCGCAGCCGCAGAGAAATCCGCAGTCACAGCCGCAGAGAAATCCGCAGTCGCAGCCGCAACCGGGCAGGAATCCGCAAGCGCAGCCGGGCAGAAACATGCAGCCGCAGAGAAATCCGCAGCCGCAGCCGGGTAGAAACGTACAGCCGCAGCCGCAGAGAAATCCGCAGCCGCAGCCGGGGAGAAACATGCAGCCGCAGCGTAGCCCGCGACCCAGGCGTGAAGCGTATGACTACGAGGTAGATTACGACGAGAGAGAATTCGAGACGTTTGAGGACGACG
>CACYCJ010000090.1 GCA_902772925.1 uncultured Lachnospiraceae bacterium | reverse complement strand
GTACATTAAATATCAGGACTACGACGGATCACCTATGCTGGTGTGGCTGTGGAACTGCCGCTTTGACACGGGGCTGGACGCCGACGGACAGATAGCGGTCGCAGAGGCACTTTCCGATAAGCTTAAGGAAGAACTGGACGGACTGGATTTCGACAATTATTACTGCGAAAGCCACGAAGCGGAAAGAGGAGACTTCGTCAGCACATTCGGCGGACTTTTCTTCCTGGGAATATTGCTGAGTATCATTTTCCTCGTATCCTGCGTGATAATCATTTATTATAAGCAGATCTCCGAGGGCTACGAGGATCAGGCACGCTTCGACATAATGCAGAAGGTGGGAATGACCCTTGAGGATATCAAAAAGAGCGTCAATTCCCAGATGTTGACTGTATTTATGATCCCCATCCTGCTGGCTTGCATTCACCTTGCGGTGGTGCTCCCGATCATAAATAAGCTTTTGATGCTGTTCGGTCTTTTTAATTTCCCGCGCCTTATCTGTACGGCTGCGGTGTGCGTTATAGCATTCGGGATTTTCTATGCGATAATCTACAAGATCACATCGAATGCGTATGTGAGGATCGTGTCGTAGGGTGAGGATTGTTGCGTAGGATGGATAAGAATTATTGTGCCGCAGATCAAATGTTGGCATTGAGATTATACGGAATATGTATTAAAATTTACCGCAGAGGTCGAAAGACCGATGCGGTATTGTATATTTATTACAGTAAGAAGGAAAAAATCTATAGCTGCAAAATAGAAAAAATGAAACAATGCTAAAGGTATTGATATATGTTGGAAGAAAAGTACGAAATAGTAATGGCAACCGAAGCTGACAGAGAAGAACTGCTTTCGCTTTACCGCGTTCAGCACGGGCGAAAGTTCTGCCCGTGGGAAGATGATTATCCGTCAAATGAAACGATAGACTTTGATCTTTCACGCGACGCATTATTTGTTATGAAGGTAAGCGGCAGGATAGTGGCTGCGATATCACTTGACGAGGATGAAGCCGTTAATGCATTATCCTGCTGGGATGAGTCGCTCTCGCCGGAAGGCGAGCTTTCAAGAATTGCAGTTCTTCCCGAAGAGCAGAGTAAGGGAATCGGAAGGATTATGATGCAGTACGGCATGGACGAGCTAAGACGGCGAGGCTTCCGTGGCATTCACATTCTCGTAAATAAGAAAAACATAAAAGCGTTAAAATGCTATGCAACCTTGGATTTTAATCCGGTCGGCGAGTGCCATTTGTTTAATCAGGATTTTTATTGTTATGAGAGAAAATTGTGACATGGTGTTGCAAAGAGAGACATGGTGTTGGAAAGCTGTGACAGAGAACCGTCCCATGTCACAAAATGAAAGGATTGGGGTAATATGAGTGAGGTTATTGATATAAGCAGGTGTCCGATGTGCGGTGGCACGGTTGAAGCGGTCAGAGGAAAAAAGCAGGCAAAATGCCCTTACTGTGACTCGGTTTTTGATATGAGTGACGAGATTGCCAGGATTAAGCGTATCAATGGTCAGATTAAACAGATGAAACATAATCAGGAGAAGTACTTCAATAAACCCGAATGGTTTGATTATCAGGTCAAGAGCCAAAGCCTTATCAAAGGTAATGATACTAAGGAAGCTTTAAAAGCCTTTACGCATTGTATAGATGACCTCGGGAATTCCGATGCCATTATTAATTACATTAAGACGGAAATGCCCGCCGGTACGGGAATTTATCACGAAGGCAATAAACCCGATAAGTTTAATGCATTTTTAAAAAAGCCGATGAAGGGACAGCTGTCTCCCGGTGAAAATGCAATCTTTTATGCAAATACGGCGTTTTTTTCCTGCGGCAAAGAGGGAATCCTCGTGACAGACAGGAAGATTGTATTTGCAAGTAAAAAACAGGTGATCGCCGTTCAGTATAATGAGCTTAATAAAATGGCGCTGACCGTCGGTGTCACATATATCCACATTCACCTTAATGATATTCACAATGCCGATATCAATTGTATCGAGGGTAGCTCCTTAAAACCTTACGGGGCGCTTGCTGCCCTTATCAGTACATTTTCCTTTGAACAGAATCCCGGCAGGGACAAAATCATAATCTGCAAATACGATGGAAGAGAATAATGCGACTCACATTTTTGTTGATTTCGTGTATTTTTTGCTTTACAATCTTTCGTATATTTATTCATATAACAGGGGGGAGAAATGAAACAGGTATTAGAAATTAATAAGTGCCCGAATTGCGGCGGAAAAACTGAGGTAAGAGGACATAAGATGGTCTGTCTTTTCTGTGATTCCGAGTTTGAACTGGACGGTGTAGACGGGGACGGTTCGGAAAATGCGGGGGAGAAGAAAGGTAAGAAGAATGCCGGGGAGGGCTTTAACAAACCGGAATGGTTCGATTATCGTGTTGAATATAAGAAGCTTTTAAAGGGACATGATACCAAGGAAGCGATGAGAGAGTTTTCACATTGTGTCGATGATCTGGAAACCTCGGAATCGATTGAAAAATATATTAAAAAAGAAATGGCCGGTGAGAACGGAATATACTATGAAAAGCATAAGCCTGAAAAGCTGAAAGCATTTCTCGGTAAGCCGATGAGCGGACAGGTGGCAGCTGATGAAAGAGTACTTTTCTATGTAAATACCGCAGTATTCTCCTGCGGAAAGCACGGCTTCCTTGTGACTGATAAAAAGATAGTCTTTTCAGGGAAAAAACCGCAGGCTATTTATTATTCAGATCTTCAAAAGCTGGCCTTTGATATGGATTCGGACTTTGTGAGCGTTCACATAAACGGCAGGGATGATACTAAGATTTCCTGTATCGAGGGTGGTTCCTGTAAGCCCTACGGAGCGATAGCGGCACTTATCAGCGCATTTGCCTTTGAACAGGATCCCGGACGAGACAAGATCATCATCGACAAGTATGATTTTGATGAAGATGATGACGACGATGAGGATGATGAAGATTAATGTATCTTTGATGGAGATGACCTCGTTTCTAAGCGAAGCAAAAGAGGGGACGAGACTTGAAAAAATGACTCGGGGACGGATAAATTGTTACATTTTATGAGAAGTATTTCGAAAGGTGTGACAATTTATCCGTCCCCGTATTGGAGAGTGTGGTTGTGATCACATCAGATGCGGATAGAAAAATAAATGCAATAGTTCTGACCGTTTGAAAACGGAGAAATGATTTGAAAAGATGAATACAAATAAAGATGATAATAAACAAAAAAAGCAGTTCAGGGCGCCGCTTCTGATAAAGATATTTGTGCTTGTGGTCATTTCT
>CACYCJ010000089.1 GCA_902772925.1 uncultured Lachnospiraceae bacterium | reverse complement strand
TAATTCTTTATGTTAATATATCTCTCGTTGCGATAGCACTACATTTGATAAAGGAGGTGCAATGATATGGCAAGATGTTTTTACTGCGATAAGGGTGTCCTGTTTGGTAACAATGTGAGCCACTCACACAGAAGATCAAACAAGATGTACAGCGCAAACATCAAGAAAGTTAAGGCAAAGATCAACGGAACTCCTAAGACTGTTTATGCATGTACCAGATGTCTTCGCTCCGGTGCTGTGGAAAGAGCCTAAAGTTTCATTCCGTTATTTCAAGATAAAAAATCCCGCTCCGGCGGGATTTTTTATGTTTATATAAACCGTCACTTGACGAATTTCTCAATAAATACTATGATGCTTTATGATTTTGCTGTATACTTATAAATATAAAACTATTTATCCTTGATAATAAATTTGTATCGGAGAGGAGGCTTAAATATGACAAGCACCATTAGGAATGAAAACGGCAGGATTTCGATAGACACAGAGGTTATTGCCCAGTATGCAAGTCATGCGGCTCTTGACTGCTTCGGAATAGTCGGCATGGCTGAGATCAGCATGAAGGACGGCATCGTCAGACTTCTTAACGGAAATGTTGCAAAAAAAGGCGTTAATGTCATTATAGATGAAAATGATAAGCTGACTATTGAATTTCATATTATTGTTGCTTACGGAGTTAATATAAAAACCGTTGTTGATAATCTTATCAGTTCCGTTAAATATCAGCTTAATGATTATATGAACATTAAAGTAAACACCATCAATGTTTACGTTGACGGCGTAAAGGTCATTGATGACTGATTATTCTGACTTAGGAGGTTGTTTGTTTTGTCACTTTCTGTTATCGATGCGTCGAATTTTAAGAGAATTGTTTTTTCCGGCGCAAATAATCTGAGTAATAATAAAGAGTATATAAATGAATTAAATGTATTTCCCGTTCCTGACGGAGATACAGGAACAAATATGACTCTTACAGTCATGACAGCTGTTGATGAGATAAAGAAGTCTGACGGTTCTTCTCTTTATGCAATGACTAAAGCTGTATCCAACGGATCTCTCCGTGGTGCAAGAGGTAACTCCGGCGTAATCCTTTCGCAGCTTTTCAGAGGCTTTTACAAATCCGTAAAGCATAAGGAAGCTATAGATACTTCAGATATAGCTCTTGCATTCGTTAAAGCATCCGAGACAGCATATAAGGCTGTTCAGAATCCGAAGGAAGGAACCATACTTACGGTTGCCAGAGCCGTTTCAGATAAGGCTGTTGAATTATCGGAAAAAGAGGATGATATTATCGCATTTTCCGAGGAGGTCCTTAAATACGGTGAGGAAATGCTTTTCAGAACGCCTGAGATGCTGCCTGTATTAAAGGAAGCCGGCGTGGTTGACTCCGGCGGACAGGGACTTGTCGAATTTTTAAGAGGCTGCGTTGCAGCATTAAAGGGCGAAGATGTTGCTCCCTTAAATGAAGCTCCCAAGATGATAAGTGCTCCTCTCGTAAAGACTGAAATTCACGGAAGCAGCAGAGATGATATATCGACCGCAGATATCAAATTTACATATTGTACGGAATTTATAGTTAATCTTGACAGACCTATCAGTGAAGAAAAACTTAATAACTTTAAGAAGTATCTTCAGTCGATAGGAGACTCCCTTGTTTGCGTTGCGGATGAGGAGCTTATCAAGATACATGTGCATTCCAATCATCCCGGTCTTGCATTTGAAAGAGGCCTTACTCTCGGTTCACTTTCGAGAATGAAGATCGACAATATGAAGGAAGAGCACGGCGAGAGAGTTATGATGGAATATCATACTTCTTTTAAGCCCGGAGAAAAGTCGGATGAAAAAGCAGAGGAAAAGATAGAAGAGAAAAAGACTCCTCCCGCAAAATACGGCTTTGTCTCTATAGCTGCCGGAGCCGGTCTTGAAGAGCTTCTAAAGGAGATAAAGATAGACTATATCATTTCCGGCGGACAGACAATGAATCCGAGCACCGATGATATCCTTTCGGCGGTGGAAAAGATAAATGCTGAGAATATATATGTATTCCCCAATAACAGCAATATAATCCTTGCCGCAAATCAGGCCGCAAGTCTTGTAAAGGATAAGAATATCATCGTTGTACCGTCAACCTCGATTCCTCATTGCATTTCGGCGATGATAACATTTTCACCGGATGCTTCACCCGAGGAAAATCTTCAGGTTATGACTGATGCAATGAATGCCATTAAATATGGTGAGGTTACCTATGCCGTAAGAGATACTTCGATGAACGGCAAGGAAATAAAATCCGGTGATATTATGGCTTTATATAATAAGGAGATCAAAGAGGTCGGAGATAATATCGAAGAAGTTACTCTTAATCTTATAGATCAGATGGCTGACGATGACTGCTCGCTTATTACGGTCTATTACGGTGAGGATATATCAGACAGCGGTGCTGAAATGCTGAGATTAAAGCTGGCTGAAAAATATCCGGATTATGATATAGATGTTCATAACGGCGGACAGCCCTTATATTATTATTACATTTCTGTTGAATAAAAATGGAACTTAACGATAGTATTACAAGCGTAAAAGGAATAGGTGATAAAACAGCCGGGCTGTATGCCCGGCTTGGCATTTTTACGGTAAAGGATCTCATCTGTTATATTCCGAGAAGCTACATTTCTTACGAAGACCCCCTGGAGATTAAAAATCTTACTCCCGGAATTAAGCAATCGATAAGAGGAATGGTCATTTCGGAGGTTACATCGAGAAAGGGCAGAAGATTTACCATTTCCGAATTCTCCGTCAAAGACAAATCCGGTTTTATAAAGATAATTTTCTATAACAGCGCATATATAAAAAATGTATTCAGAAAAGGATTGGAATTCATCTTCACCGGTGAGGTAAAACTGAGAGGCCCTCAGTATATAATGGAGATGCCCGAATATCACAGCACTTCCGATTATATGAAGCTTTGCAGCAGCCTTCAGCCCATATATCCTCTTACTGCAGGTCTTAAGAATAATTCCATTAAAAAAAGCATAAATTCCGTTTCGCATCTTATAGACGGGATCGATGACTATCTCAGTGATGAAATAAGAAAAAAGTATGATCTTATCCCGCAAAACAGAGCGCTGTATAATATTCATTTCCCGAGAGATACCGAGGAACTGAAAAAATCCGTACATCGTCTTGCCTTTGATGAGTTTTATAAATTCATTTATGACATAAGAAAGCTTAAGGCATCAACCGAAAGGATTGAAAATGAGCATAAAATATCCGCGGAAGCTATAACAAAGACCCGGGAATTCATTAAAAATCTTCCTTTTGAGCTTACAGAAGGACAAAATAGTGCGGTAAATGATATGCTCGGCGATATGTCCGGCGACTATGTGATGAAGCGTATGATCCAGGGTGATGTAGGTTCGGGAAAGACAATTGTAGCTGCTGCGGCACTTTATGCAAATGCATTATCAGGCTATCAGGGTGCTTTGATGGTTCCTACTGAAGTGCTTGCAAATCAGCATTATCTGGATTTTAAAAAGCTGTTTAGCTCCTACGGGATAAATGTTGCACTTCTTACGGGTTCAATGAAGCAGAGCGAAAAAAAGGCTGTTTATAATGAGCTTCTTGAGGGAAGCATTGACATTATCATAGGAACACATGCGCTTATACAAAATAAAGCCATATATAAGGATCTCGGAATGGTATGCACGGACGAGCAGCACAGGTTCGGGGTTAAGCAAAGAGATAAATTATCGGAAAAAGGCTCATTTCCGCATACAATAATAATGAGTGCGACTCCGATACCTAGAACTCTTGCCATTATTATTTACGCCGATATGGATATTTCCGTCATAAGCGAGCTTCCGAAGGGAAGAAAAAGAATCCTTAACAGCGTGCTGGATACATCAATGAGACCTTCCTGCTACAGATTTATTGCAGGTGAGATAAAGAAAGGGCATCAGGCCTATATCATCTGTCCTATGATAGAGGAAAGCGAAAACTTCGAAGCGGAAAATGTGACGGATTATGTACAGGCTATCGCAAATGAGTTTGAGGCGGGGACAAGGATAAGCTGTCTTCACGGCAAGATGAATGAAGCCGAGAAAAATGAAATTCTTCAGAGCTTTACCGCAGGCAATATCGATATACTTGTTTCCACAACGGTCATTGAGGTGGGAATAAATAATCCTAACGCAACCGTTATGATGATAGAAAATGCCGAACGCTTCGGACTTGCTCAGCTTCATCAGCTGAGAGGCCGTGTCGGAAGAGGCGACGCTCAAAGCTATGCGATATTCGTAGATTGTAAAAACAGTCCGGAATCCAAAGAAAGACTAAAGGTTATGGAGGAATCCAACGACGGCTTCTACATTGCTTCGATGGATCTGAAGCTAAGAGGCCCCGGTGAACTATTCGGAGTAAGACAAAGCGGTGATATGCCATTTATGGTCGCCGATGTACTCACTCACGCGGATGCACTTCAAAAAGCTCAGGAGGTGTATCTTGCTTATGGAGACAGTGTGACGCCAAGTACAAAATTAGATTCAGAAAGGATGACAGTATGAACAACAAAGGAATTTCAAAGCTTACGATAGTCTGCATAAGCATTATCGCAGTTCTTCTTGTGGTTGTAGGTATACTTGTCGGTTACATAGCCGGCAATAAGAATAGTCAAAAAAGCCCAGAAAATACCACAACTCAGGTTGTTTCAAATGACACGACCGAGGAAGTGACGGAAGCTACGGAGCAGGATAACGACACCGGGGAAATAGCTGAAGAAGAAACGGAGGATGAACCGGAAGATAAAACGGAAGATAAAACGGAAGCAACCACCGAAAAGTCTTCGGACGATAAAAAAGGCGATAAGGATAATGATAAAAATCTTGCCTGCTATGTGAAGATGACTTCGGGAGATCATTGGGAAAACGGCGGATTCATAGTAAAGCAGTATAATGCGGTTATACATAATAAATCCAAAGAAGATATAAACGGCTGGGAGATAAAGATAAACGGCGTTAAGGGCGGAAAGCTCGAGGGCTCATGGAACGGTAAGTTTAAGCTTTCCGGAGATACTCTTACAATAACAGCCGAGTCCTATAATGAGACCATAAACGCAAAGGGTATGGTTGATATCGGTTTTCAGCTGAAATTCAAGGATGAGGATTCATTTGATAATCTCTCCGATCCCGTGCTTTATGTAAACGGTGAAGAATATACTCAGGAATATGTCAAAGAAGAGATAGAAGTAAATGCAGAGCCGAAAACTCCCGAAAGTTACGCATCGGGTTCCGAGTTTGAAAAGCATGGCAGGCTTTCCGTTAAGGGAACCGATATAGTCGATAAAAACGGTGAAAAATACAGACTTAAGGGCGTAAGCACTCACGGGCTTGCCTGGTTCCCCGAATATGTAAATAAAAAATCCTTTGAGACCATAAAGGGCTACGGCGGAAATCTGATAAGGCTTGCAATGTATACCGCAGAGGGCGGCGGCTACTGTACTGACGGAGATCAGGATAAATTAAAGAAGCTCATTGATGACGGCGTGACATACGCTACCGAGCTCGGAATGTATGTTATCGTTGACTGGCACATTTTAAGCGATTCGAATCCGCAGATGAATCAGGATGAAGCGGAAGCGTTTTTCAAGGAAATGTCCATAAAGTATAAAGATTACGATAATGTGATCTATGAGATCTGCAATGAGCCGAACAGCGGTGCGTCATGGGCAGATGTGAAGGAATATGCCGAGGACATCATTCCCGTAATAAGAGAAAATGATAAAGAAGCCATTATCCTTGTGGGAACACCGACCTGGTGCCAGGATATAGATGAGGCTGCAAAGGATCCCCTGACCGGCTTCGATAATGTAATGTATACAGTGCATTTTTATGCGGCAACACATAAGGATAATATAAGGGATAAGCTTAAGACTGCGCATGACAAGGGACTGCCGGTCTTTATATCCGAGTTCAGCTTATGTGAGGCCTCCGGTAACGGGGAGATAGATTATGATTCAGCGGATGACTGGTTCGATATGCTGGATTCATATAACATTTCCTACGCACAGTGGAATCTTGCAAATAAGGACGAGGCATCATCTTTAATAAATCCCGACTGCAAGAAGACAGACGGCTGGAAGGACGAGGACCTCTCCGAAACAGGTAAGTGGATGAAGAAAAAGCTCGGAGAAAAATAATGTGAAGCGTGTACGGGCGTACAGTCGAATTAAAATAAAAAAAAGCTTGCAATTTACATAATGTCTGTTATAATGACAAAGACTTATATGAGATGCTTAAGGTGGGTTTCGAACGAAACCCACCTTTTTATGCAACATTTTGTTGCAACTTAATCTCTTGAAAATCGGAGGAGTAAAATTGAAAAAGGCAGAGATAGAAGAAAAATGTGTCAGCCTGATAGAGCCTGTCATTAAAGAAGGAAATTATGACCTTTGGGATATCGAATATGTGAAGGAAGGCTCCGATATGTATCTGCGTGTTTATGCGGATAAAGAGGGAGGCATTAATATCGATGACTGTGTAAATATAAGCAGAAGCTTTGAAAAAATCCTTGATGAGGAGGATTTCATCAAAGATGCTTATATCCTTGAGGTGTCTTCTCCGGGTCTCACGAGACCGCTTAAAAGAAAAAATGATTTTATCAAGAGCATAGGCAGGGCGGTTGATGTCAAGCTTTATAAAAAACCGTCTGATCATCCGGAGCTGAGTTCTAATATTCTTGAAGGAGCTATCCTGAAGGAATATGCTGAGGACGGCGTTACCTTATCCTATGAGGGAAATGATTACAGCTTTAAGCTGAAAGAAATATCAAGTATTAAACTAAGCTTTATAGATTGAACTAATACTAAACAGTCTGTATGATGGAGGATTTTAAAATGTCAGAACTTATCGACGCTTTAGAGCAGTTGGAAAAAGAAAAGAACATCAGTAAGGATTACATTATAGATTCGATAGAAAAATCTATATATGTAGCCTGCCAGAAGGATTTCGGAAAGGATGCTGAATTTTCGGTTTCCATGAATCGTGAAACCGGCGACATTCAGGTATTTACCAAGAAGTATGTCGTTGATGATGATGTAATCTATGATAAAAACGAGATCACATTAAATGATGCAAGAATGATCGACCCGAATATCAATGCAGGTGATGAGATCACAGTTGAAACAAGCACAAGAGAATTCGGTCGTATAGCTGCTCAGAGCGCAAGAAATATTATCATTCAAGCTATCAAGGAAAGTGAGAAGAAAAGCTCACTTGATAAGTATATGGAGAAAAAGGGACATATCATTAACGGTATTGTTCAGAGGATACAGGATAACAATATCAGGATTAGCCTTGACGAAAAGACCGAGACTGTACTCAGCAGAAAGGAAATGATCCCCGGTGATGAATTCCGTGTAGGCGACAGAGTTAAAGTCTATGTGCTTGATGTCAAGGAAGAGCCTAAGTTCAGGATAATCGTTACAAGAACACATCCCTTCTTTGTTTACAGACTTTTCGAAAGAGAGGTTACCGAGATTTCGGACGGAATCGTTGAGGTAAGAAGCATTGCCAGAGAAGCCGGATCAAGAACAAAGATGGCTGTATACTCAACCGATGAAAATATCGATGCGGTAGGTGCATGCGTAGGACTTAACGGAACCAGAGTTAACAGCGTTGTAAGTGAAATGAACGGTGAGAAGATTGATATCATCGAATGGGACGAAAACCCCGCAATCTTCATCGAACATTCACTCAGCCCTTCAAAGGTTGTATCTGTTGAGGTTGACCTTGATGAGAAGTCGGCAAAGGTTGTAGTTCCCGATTATCAGCTTTCACTTGCAATCGGTAAGGAAGGACAGAATGCCCGTCTTGCAGCTAAGCTTACAGGCTACAAGATAGATATCAAGAGCGAAAGCCAGGAGGAAGAGCTTGAAAGACTTGAAGCAGAAGGCTACAGCGAAGATGAATATGAAGAAGCTGTAGAAGAAGCTGCAGATGATACAGTGGAAGAAGCTGCGGCTGAAGCGGTAGAAGAAGCTGTGGAAGATACAGTTGAAGCAGAAGATGCTGCAGATTCAGATGCGGCTGTCGAGGAATAAGAAATATAAATTTGCGGAAAGCGACGATGATTCATGAACCCTGAAAGAACCTGCGTAGCCTGCAGACAAAAAAAAGACAAGTCCGACCTTTTGAAATTTGTGAAGAATACTGAAGGTCATGTTGAATATGATCCGACTCAAAAAAAGTGCGGCAGAGGAGCATATGTCTGCAGAAATAAAGAATGTATAAGTAAAGCATTAAAGGGTATACTTTTCAGAAGGCTAAGGGCCGAGCAGGATTTTAAAAACCGGCAGAGGCTGGAATCGGAGCTTAAAGCATTATAAAATGAGGTGGAAAAGTTGATCGATAACAGGCTCAGGATATGCGGTATCGCCATGAAGGCCGGCAAGATAACAAGCGGAAGCAACATGGTGGAGGAAAGCATCAGATACGGAAAATCATATCTGGTCATCATATCGGAGGATGCTTCGGAAAATACAAAAAAACGCATAAGTGACAAATGCAGCTACTACGATGTGCCATATATAATAAACGGTACAATGGATGAGCTCGGACATATGATCGGTAAGGAAGCAAGGTCTGTAATATCGGTAGATGATGAAAACTTCGCATCACAGATTTTAAAGAAATACTAAGAATATTTAGTATATTTAGTTTATTAAAATATTTAATGGATTTTAAGAAATATTATTTGGAGGCATTAATTTGAGAGTTAACGAATTTGCAAAAAAACTATCTGAAGAAGCCGGAAAAACTATTACCACTAATCAGCTGATCCTTATTCTCAGTAAAAAGAAGGACGGGATAAGGCTTACAAGTGATCTTAGCGAAGAGCTTATGCAATATGCCAAGATAAGAATACTCGGATCTGATAAAAAGTCCGAGCCGACAAAGAAGGATAAGGCATTTACAAAGGCACCGATTTCCAAAAAGAACGAGAAGCCCGAAAAGGCCGAGAAACAGGAAAAGAAGAAATCCGAAAGAAGCCGTTATCCCAAGTCTTACGACAATAAAAACGAAAAGGTTAAGACTATTTACAAGATAAAGGGAACCGGTACAAAGAGTGACGCATCCATGGATGACAAGGTGCCTAAGCCTCTTTCTAAAACCTTATCTGCGGAGAGTACAAAACCGGCTGCTCCTTCAGCGGAAAAGACAAATGAAAAAGAACAGCATATCGATATCCTCAGAAATATTCCCGAGGGTAAAGAGGCTAAGCTGGTACAGGAATCCGTTATAAAGAATTCCGAAAATGCGGCTGAAGAAATTAAAACCGAAGCCGGAGCAACCACAGAAAATACTGTGGCTTCTTCTGATGCAAAAACTGCAGAAGCTGCCGAGACATCAGCTTCAAATGAAACGGAAAAAGCCTCCGAAAATAAAGTCTCCGAAATAAATGAAAACGAAAATAAAGAATCTGAAAAGAAGGAAGCCGAAAATAAGGAAACAGCTTCCGAAGCAGCAGATTCGGAAACAAAGAAAGAATCCGAAGAACCGAAGAATAAAGAAGAAGCTGTCGAAGCAGAAGCTGCTAAGGTTAATGCCGGAAAGGAAGAGACTGCTGTACCCGCAAAGGAAACCGCAGCAGCATCAGAAAAGCCTAAGAATGAAAAGACTCCCGAAAAGGCTAAGACAGCACCTGCCGAAAAGAATTCAAAGACAAATAAGTCATTTGATAAATCAGATAGATCAGATAGATCAGACAGATCAGACAGGTCGGATAAGCAGGACAGAAAGCCGAAGACAGTTAAGATCGTAAGACCCGAGGCTTCCCAGAATTATAAGGGAAATCAGAAGGGTGACAGAGATTTCAGAAAGGATAAACCCAATCAGGAATCCGGTCAGAGAGGCAGATCCGATAAGAAGTTCGAAAAGTCCGCTCCTGCAATGGATATAGTTGAAAAGACCAGAAAGAATGAGAGATCCTCAAAGAAGGATAAGAATAACGACAGACAAAACAGATTTGACAGAGAATTTGAGGACGGACCGAAGAAGAAAAACAAACAGAAGAATAATAATGCAGAAACCTTCTCAAGAAATGACAACAGAAAGAATAAGGATAAGAAAAAGCCTGTTCAGGAACAGCAGCCCAAACAGGAAGAAACAATTAAGACGATAATTCTTCCCGAGTCGCTTACGGTATCGGAGCTTGCTTCAAAGATAAAGGTTCCCGTAAATGCTCTTATCAAGAAGCTTTTCC
>CACYCJ010000088.1 GCA_902772925.1 uncultured Lachnospiraceae bacterium | reverse complement strand
TATAGATGAGCAGAAGCTCAGTTATACGATCTCCACAATAAAATCCGCATCATTTGAAAAGCTGAGTGATATTTCCGACAGCGATATTATTTGCCATACCGTACAGGGAAAGCCTGTAAAGGCAAAAACAAACGGTCAGCAGAAATACGCAGATGCGATTGATAAAAATATGATCGTTTTCGGTATCGGACCTGCGGGAACGGGAAAGACCTATCTGGCAATGGCAAAGGCTATAACCGCATTTAAGAAAAATGAGGTAAGCCGTATAATCTTGACAAGACCTGCGATAGAGGCAGGAGAGAAGCTCGGCTTTCTTCCCGGCGATCTGCAGAGCAAGGTGGATCCGTATTTAAGACCGCTTTATGATGCATTATATGATATAATGGGAGCCGAACAGTTTATAAAAAATTCCGAAAAGGGTCTGATCGAGGTGGCTCCTCTTGCATATATGAGAGGCAGAACGCTGGATAATGCTTTTATCGTACTTGATGAAGCACAAAATACGACACCTGCTCAGATGAAAATGTTCCTTACCCGTATAGGCTTCGGTTCAAAGGCAATCATAACCGGTGATCAGTCACAGAAGGATCTTAAGCCCGATGCGGTTTCGGGACTCGATCATGCACTTAAGGTTATAAAAAATATCGAGGGTATAGAGGTATGTACTCTTACCTCCAAGGACGTGGTCAGACACCCTCTGGTACAGAAAATAGTTGAAGCCTATGAGCTTTATGACAAGAAAGAAGCCGCAAAAGCAGAAAGAAATCACAGAGCCTACGGAAAACATAATTGAATAATCAATATGTTTATAGTATAATCCTAATGTTTTGGAGATGATGTATGAATATTATATTTGACACGGATACCTCTATGGAGTTTCCTGAGGAGGAATTTGAAGCAATAGCAAAGGATATAGCTTCATATACAGCTGAACGATTTAAGATTCCGTATGAATGCCAGCTGTCCTTTACATTTACGGATGATAAAGGAATTGCTGAAATAAATAAGGAATTCCGTAATATCGATTCCGCCACCGATGTTTTATCATTTCCCATGCTGGAGCCTTCGGAGCCCGGGGATATTACCGGAATAACTGAGGATGACCCGGATTACTTCGATCCCGATACGGGAGAGCTGCTTCTCGGAGATATAGTAATCTCGGTTGAAAGAGCTTACGCTCAGGCCTCGGAATACGGACACAGCATAAAAAGAGAGATAGCATTTTTGACGGCTCACAGTATGCTCCATCTACTCGGCTATGATCATATGACCGATGATGAGAGAGTGATCATGGAGGACTTACAGGAAGCCATTTTAAATGAGAAAGGATATTTCAGAGAAAATGAATAAGAAGTTTATTAAGTTAGCCGCTACAGTATCGATTATGTCGCTGCTCATTGCAGGCTGCGGAAAAGCAGAAAACAAGGATAATAACAGTACTACAGAATCCGGATCTCTTCAGGAGATAAACATAGATGCTAAGGATCCTCAGATGATGAATGTAGATCCGAATGCGGTTGTTACCAAGGACGGACAGGTTTTAAATGACCTTAACGGATCATGGATATCTCTTGAGGAAGCACAGAAAAGACCTGTTGCCGTTATGATAAACAACCTTGATGCCGCAATGCCGCAGTCAGGCATAGGTCGTGCCGATATAATATACGAAATGCTTGCCGAAGGCGGTATCACGAGACTTATGGCAGTATTTTCGGATTATTCGGGACTGGACAAGATAGGACCCGTAAGAAGTGCGAGACAGTATTTTGACAGAAGAGGCGCACTTGAGCATGACGCAATCTTTGTTCATTTCGGTGATTCATATCTTGCGGCAGCCGATTTTGAAAATTATCCCATCGACCACCTTGACGGTATGACACAGAGCGGATTTTACAGAGATAACAGCAGAGTAGCTCCTCATAATGCTTATACCTCAGCCGATCTTATCAATCAGATGATCGAAAGCAACGGCTTCAGAACAACAAAGAAGGACGGTTACAAATCCGTATTCTCATGGAATGTAAATGATACCGAGCTTCCCGAGGGATCAACGGCAAATAAAATCGTTACCGCATATCATTCAAGCCGTAAGCCCTGGTTTGAATATGACTCCGCAACAAAGACCTATAAGAGATTCCAGTATGGCGGACCTCAGATAGATGATCAGACCGGCGAACAGCTTGCATTCAAAAATGTTATCGTACAGTTTGTTGAGCATACAATCCCCGTAGAAGGAGATTATCTTATCGATCTTACACTAGTAGGACAGGGTGACGCTTACCTTGCAACAGACGGAAAGATAACGGCCATCAAGTGGGAAAAGGACGATATGATGGGTGTTACAAGATATACCTACAGAGACGGTACACCCGTAAGACTTAACCCCGGAAAAACCTGGGTAACAATGTTCCATAACGATCAGAT
>CACYCJ010000087.1 GCA_902772925.1 uncultured Lachnospiraceae bacterium | reverse complement strand
TTTATGGATCTTCAAAGTATTCTCGAAAAAGCTTTATCTGCAAAAAAAAGTGCAGCAAAACTGGGGCAGGATGAAAAAAATACCGCTCTTAATGCTGTTGCCGATAAGCTTATCAAAAGAAGTGATGAGATTATCAAGGCCAATAAAAAGGATCTTGAAAATGCGGACGCAAACGGAATGAGCCAGGCTATGAAGGACAGGCTTAAGCTTACGGATGAAAGGATAAAAGGCATTGCCGAGGGTGTAAGACAGGTTGCGGCCCTTCCCGATCCCATAGGTAGGGTCCTTCGTATGTGGAAAAGGCCTAACGGTCTTAACATAGGCGAAATGAGAGTTCCCATGGGCGTTATTGCAATTATTTATGAATCAAGGCCCAATGTAACGATAGATTCCTTTGCGCTTACCTTTAAATCCGGAAATGCGGTTATCTTAAGAGGCGGAAGCGACTCTATTTATTCAAATATCGCTCTTGTAAATGCGGTTAAGGAAGCACTCGAAGAATGCGGCATAGATCAGGATATAATAAATCTTCTCGAGGATACCGACAGAGAGCTCGTAAATCAGCTTATGAAGGCTAACGGTTATGTAGATCTTCTTATCCCGAGAGGCGGAGCAGGTCTTATAAATAATGTCGTAATGAATGCGACTGTTCCCGTTATTCAGACAGGAACCGGAAATTGTCACATTTATGTTGACAAGAGTGCGGATCTCAATATGGCAGTCAATATCATCAGAAATGCCAAGCTTCAAAGACTCGGTGTCTGCAATGCCTGTGAATCACTTGTTATCCATAAGGATATTGCAGAGGAGGCGATTCCTCTTATCGCATCGGACCTTTCCAGTGACGGTGTGGAGATAAGAGGCGACCTTGCTTCACAGTCCATCAGCAATATAATCACTCCCGCAGAAGATAAGGATTACGGAACCGAGTATCTCGCAAAGATCATTTCCGTAAAGGTTGTAGACAGTCTTGATGAAGCAATAGACCATATCAATAAATATTCAACCTCACATTCGGAAGCCATTATCACAAATGATTATAACAGTGCACAGAGATTCCTCGAAGAGGTTGATTCGGCTGCTGTATATGTAAATGCATCAACAAGATTTACGGACGGCTTTATGTTCGGCTTCGGTGCTGAGATAGGTATATCAACTCAGAAGCTTCATGCAAGAGGTCCCATGGGACTTGAAGCTCTTACGACCACTAAATACATTATTTACGGAAACGGTCAGATTCGATAAGAAAGGGTTTTTTATGTCAGATTCAAAAACAAAATTTACAGGTTCCAGAGACTATGTTGCTTCAGAAGAACTGATGAAGGCTGTTGATGTTGCGATAGCATTGGAGAAGCCTCTTCTTATAAAGGGTGAGCCCGGAACCGGAAAGACAATGCTTGCTCAGGCGATTTCCGAAAGCCTTGGAAAGAAGCTTTATATCTGGAATATCAAATCAACCACAAAGGCTCAGGACGGTCTTTATGTATATGATACCATTCAGAGACTTTACGACAGTCAGTTCGGTGTCGAGGGTGTTGATGATATCGCCAAATACATCAAGCTCGGAAAGCTCGGTGAAGCCTTTAAGGAAGAGGAGCAGGTAATCCTCCTTATTGATGAGATTGATAAGGCAGATCTCGAATTCCCCAATGACCTTTTATGGGAGCTTGATAAAATGGAATTTTATATCCATGAAACGAGAGAAACCGTCAAGGCTGCGACCAGACCTATAGTTATCATTACTTCAAATGCCGAAAAGGAGCTGCCTGACGCATTCCTCAGAAGATGTATTTTCCATTATATCGCTTTCCCCGAAAAGGAAGAGATGGAAGAGATAGTAAATGTGCATTTTGAGAATCTCGACGAGAATCTTCTGAAATATGCAATGGACACATTTTACTGGATCCGTTCCATAAAGGGCGTCAGAAAAAAGCCCAGCACCTCTGAGCTTATAGACTGGCTTCAGGCGCTGATAATAGGCGGTATCGATCCGGAGGCTATAAGGAAGGAGCTTCCTTACCTCGGCGTACTTATTAAAAAGGATGAGGATGTTGATATAATCAAGAAGGAGAAGATCAATTAGTGTTTACTGAATTCTTCTATGTCCTTAAGGATCACGGGCTCAATGTATCTATGACGGAATGGCTTTCGTTTATGGAGGCTCTTGACAAGGATCTTGCCCATTCCAGTATAGATGAGCTCTATTACCTCGGAAGGATGACACTTGTTAAAACTGAATCCGATTATGATAAATATGATCTTGCCTTTGATGAATACTTCAAGAAGATAACCGTTTCGGATGACATTCCCGAAAATATCAAAAAGTTTCTTGATAAAAAGGGAATGGAGGTTTCCCAGCAGAATATCGATGTATATTCCTACGAGATGAAAAGAGATGCCAAGGAAACCAAAAGAATGCTTCGAGAAAGGATTACCGAACAGACCACCGAGCATAACGGCGGAAATTACTGGATCGGAACCTCCGGCGGCTCTGCCTTCGGTCACAGCGGAAGAAACAAGGGCGGTATAAG
>CACYCJ010000086.1 GCA_902772925.1 uncultured Lachnospiraceae bacterium | reverse complement strand
TGACTACGACGACCGCGATTACGATGACAGGGATGATCGTGACTACGACGACCGCGATTACGATGACAGGGATGATCGTGACTACGATGACCGCGATTATGATGACAGAGATGATCGTGACTATGATGACCGCGATTATGATGACAGAGATGATCGTGACTATGATGACCGTGATTACGATGACAGGGATGACCGTGACTTTGACGACAGCGAAAACGGTGACCGTGACTTCGAAGAGGATTACAAGGATTCCGAGGATAGCGATTCGGATTCAAAAGAGTATGGAAATGCATCCTATGATGATGCTTCATATGATGATAAGCCTGATGCTGCCGGTGCTTCTGAAGCTGATGAAGCCTACGAAGATGATACGGAAGACGATTCCGAATATGAAGCAAATGACGATATAGCTACTGCATCTACCATTAAGCTTGATATCGACAGCATAAAGAGAAAATCCATGGCGGGTACTCTCGCTGCACTCTCCGAGCAGTCAAAGGCTGAAACCGGTCTTGAAATGGCTGATGACGATATAAGCGAAGAGGCTTATGCCGATTCCGCATTTGCCAAAAATGAAGCCGAAGAGATTCAGAGAAGTATAAACAAACAACAGGATTATTCCGAGGATAGCGCATTTGCCGCTTCCGAATATGAGAATCCCGTAAATAAAGTAAGTATCAATACGGTAAACAGTGACACAAGAGTAGATACTTCAAATGAAGAGATTGGTATCTCCGGCGAAAAAGAAATGGAGGATTTCCTTTCAAAGAATCCTGCTCCCGCAAAGAGGGAAAGAAATGTCAGAAAGGACGAACAGGAGTTTGAAGATAAGTTCGGCCTTATGGATCTTGAGATCGAAGGGGCAAAGTACTTCTGGTATAACAGTCAGGATATAGCAGAATGCAAGAGAAAGGAAGATATGTACTTCCATTGTCATTACTTCGATAATCCCGACAGGACGATCAGAAGCCTTATCGCCGAGATGTATGACTGTGCATATGTAAAGACAGAGGAGCTTCAGTATATAGCTTATGGTATCAAATTTGTGACTCTCAGCTTCCGTGAGGTTTATGAAGCTGATAAGCCTGTAGGCTTCGATAAATCACTTGCAACCAAGGAGCCCTCCGAAATGGATAAGAAGATCATATATCGCAAGTGGTGCGAATATGTAGACAGCTTCCTTGAGATTATCGTTATAAATGCATCTGAGGATGTTAAAGACTACATCAGACAGAAGCTGTACGATTACGGCAACGGAGATGTTGACCGCATCATATACAATCATTATTAAAAGTACTTCCAAAGATACCGGCCAAGGTCGGTATCTTTTTTGCGTCTCAACTTCATATATATTATTATGAATAAAGTATTTTTTAGAACTGACGATCGAAGGCGTATGCAGCTACATCCAAAGCGGTTCTTCGATTTCTATTTTTCTAAAAACATAATTTTGAATTTGCACAAAGCACTCGAAACTCGCTTCGCTCATACAGTCTCGTGCCTTTGGCAAATTCTAAAATCATTGTTTTTGAAAAATCACGAAATCTTCGTAATGCTTTGCCTGCACCTGTATACGCTTTCGAGCTGTTATTCATAAAAACAAACTTAGTTATAATGATATTTGTTTTGCTATATACAGGCTGAAGAGATATGCGGGCCCGTAAAATAACATCAGCGTAGGTTTCGTGATATTGCCCAAATGACGGTTATAGAATTTTCCAAAGCAGTGAGACTGTTTGAGCAAAGCGAGTTTCGAACGCTTTGTGAAAATTCATAACCTCATTTGGAGCAATATAGAAACCGAAGCGTAGTTTTTTACGGGCCTGTATATCTCTTCAGCCGTTATTAGTAAAAAAATATGTTGACATATGTATGATATTGTATATAATGGAAAAGGTTAAAAAATTTTAAATAAATTTTTTTAAGTTATTGTAAACGAAGGCATTTAAAATTTTTTGCAACACTCAAAATCAAATATTATAAATATGAAAAGGAGAATGAAAAAATGTTTGATGAGATCAAAGAAGTAATTTGTGAGACACTTAGCTGTGATGAGGATAAGGTAACTCTTGAGGCATCTCTTACCGATGACCTTGGTGCTGATTCTCTTGACGCTGTTGAGCTTGGTATGGCAATCGAAGATAAGATCGGTGTTACTATAGCTGATGAGGATCTTCCCAACATCAAGACAGTTCAGGATCTTGTTGATTATGTAGAGGCACATAAGTAATAAAAACTGTAAAGTATATATAGATAACGGAGTAAATAAAAGTTATGGGATTCTTTTCAAGTATAGTAAACAAAAGAAATGGCAAAGAAGGATCTCCTGACGGTCAGAAAAAAAGCGGCTTGGTGATAATGCCCGAATCAGATGCGTCTGAAAATACGAAGGTAAGGACGGAGGAAAAGGCAGCTGATGAGGAAATGCTCGAAAAGCCCGGCTCTATTTATAAGAATGATATAGCCGGAACAGACAAGGGAGAAAATGCCAAGCTTGAAAATGTAACCTGCTCCGGCTGCAACATGGAGATTCCTATCATAGAAATGAGAAGGAATCTTTATGTTTGCCCGAAATGCGGGAAGCATCTGAAAATTTCAGCCAGAAGAAGAATGTATTCCATGGTAGATCCCGGAACCTTCAGAAAGATAAAATGTGATACACCCTTCGTAGATCCGCTCGGATATCCTGATTATAAAGAAAAGGTAAACGGACTGAAAAAAAGGACAAATCTTGAAGAAGGCGTACTTTGCGGCGTTGCGGAGATAGAAGGAAGGAAAGCTGCCATAGCGGTTATGGGAAGCGAATTCCTGATGGGAAGCATGGGTATCGCAGTGGGCGAGAGGATTACCAGAACCTTCGAGGTGGCTGATAAGCTTCATCTGCCTGTAATAATATTTGCGGCCAGTGGAGGAGCGAGAATGCAGGAAGGTATTCTTTCGCTTATGCAGATGGCAAAAACTTCGGCTGCCGTAAAAAGATTCAGTGAACATGGAGGACTTTATATCTCCGTACTCACTCATCCTACCACCGGCGGTGTAAGTGCAAGCTTTGCCACATTGGCGGATATAACGCTTGCGGAGCCCGGAGCTCTTATCGGCTTTGCGGGACCCAGAGTAATAGAACAAACGATAGGCGAAAAACTTCCTGAAGGCTTCCAAAGAGCAGAGTATCTCGAAAGTCACGGATTTGTTGATGAGATTGTAAACAGGAAGGATATGAGAGGTGAGATATCTCACATCTTAAGGCTTCATGACAAGAGGAGGAAAATCTGATGGAAATTAGAGAGATAGACGAGAAGATGACCAGCCTCACCGACGAAGCCTATGCGCTTATTGATTCTAACGGTGACAGAGAGCAGCTTAAGGTCGTTAAGAGAGAGTATGTGGAGATAGCGAAGGAAGCAAGGACGCTTACTCCGGCAGACAGAGTATTTCTTGCGAGACACAGAAAAAGACCTAAGGTAGATGATTATATAGGACATATTTTTGAGGATCTTTTCATTCAGAGGGGAGATTATCTCGGAAAAGAAGATAAGAGCATTTACGGCGGAATAGCCACATTCCATGGTATTCCCGTAACCGTTATCGGTCACAGAAAGGGAAGAAATATCAACGAAAATATGGAATATAATTTCGGAATGCCCGAACCCGAGGGATATCGTAAGGCTCTTCGAATGATGAAGCAGGCAGAGAAGTTCGGAAGACCTGTTATAACCTTTATAGATACTCCGGGTGCATTTCCGGGTATCGAAGCGGAGGAACATGGTCAGAGCAGTGCTATTTCCAATAACCTTGCCGAAATGAGCGCTCTCAGAGTACCGATAATATCCATAGTGACGGGAGAAGGCTCCAGCGGAGGCGCCCTTGCGATCGGTGTGGCTAATTCGGTATATATGCTTGAAAATGCGGTTTATTCCGTTCTTTCACCTGAAGGCTTCGCATCGATTCTCTGGAAGGATTCCAAAAGAAGCGCAGAGGCCTGTGAACTGATGAAGCTTACATCCTACGATCTTCTCGAATTCGGAGTGATAGACGGTATCATAAAGGAACCTGTAGGCGGAATACATCACGATCCGGAAAAGGTTTATGCCGAGATCGATGCCGTGCTTTCCGAGGAGCTTGCAAAGCTCAGAAAAATGAGCCCTTCGGATGTTGCTAAGCACAGATATGAGAAATTCAGAAATATAGATAAGCTTGTGAGGTAATATATGTTAAATGATATGCTCGGCATTAAATATCCCATTATTCAGGGTGGGATGGCCAATATAGCTACAGGAAGCTTCGCTGCCGCAGTATCGAATGCCGGAGGACTCGGACTCATTGCATCCGGCGGTCTGAATGCGGAAGCGATTGAAAAGGAAATATATACTGCAAGGAAGGAAACGGATAAGCCCTTCGGTGTAAATCTTATGCTGCTGAATCCGGATGCCGATAATATAGCGGAGCTTCTTTACAGAGAAAAGATAAAGGTGATCACAACAGGTGCGGGAATGCCCGGTAAGTATATGGATAAATGGAAGGAAGCAGGCGCAAAGGTAATGCCTGTGGTTGCCAGCACCGCACTTGCCAGACGAGTTGAAAAACAGGGAGCTGACGCTGTCATCGCGGAAGGAGGCGAAAGCGGAGGCCATGTTGGCGATATGACTACCATGGCTCTGGTTCCTCAGGTTATAGACAGCGTTAATATACCCGTTATAGCTGCGGGTGGAATAGCTGACGGAAGACAGTTTGCTGCAGCTATTATGCTCGGAGCATTCGGAATACAGGTTGGAACATGCCTTCTTGTAAGTGAGGAATGTCCCGTACATCAGAATTATAAGGATGCCGTAATAAAGGCAAAGGATAACAGCACGATAGTAACGGGAAGATCGCTTGATGCTCCCGTAAGAATACTTAAAAACCAGATGGCCAGGGAATACATTAAGCTGGAAAGAGAGGCTGCATCAAGAGATGAGCTTGAACAGATAACTCTCGGAGGCCTCAGACGTGCGGTATTTGACGGTGATACTGCTAACGGAAGCGTTATGGCAGGACAGGTCTGCGGACAGCTTACAGAGGTTAAGCCGGTAGCAGAGATATTTGAAAAAATGTATAGCGAAGCCAAAGAAATATTATCTAAAGCTCCTGATATTCTGTAAGATATATCGGTTTATACAGCTGATTAAAACGATAAAACAATATAAAAGTAATGGAGAAAAAAATGAAAGTCGGATTTTTATATGCGGGACAGGGCAGCCAGTCTGTAGGAATGGGAAAGGATCTTTATGAGAGCTATCCCGAATTCCGCGAGGTAATGGACAACATCGGCATTGATTTCGATGTTAAGGATGTATGTTTCAACGGCCCTGCCGAAGTATTAAATGAAACAAAATATACACAGCCCTGTATGGTGGCTTTTGCTGTAGGTGTGACAAAGGTATTAAAAAGCCTTGGTATAACTCCCGAGGTGGCAGCAGGCCTTTCACTGGGTGAGTATTCGGCTCTTTATGTAGCGGGTGTTTTTGATGAAAAACAGGTGATAGACCTTATTGCTTACAGAGGAAATGTAATGCAGGAGGCTGCAGCGGGACGCGACACAAAGATGATTGCAGTTCTCGGCCTTGAAAGAGATAAGGTGTTTGAAGGCTGCAAGACGGTTGCCGAAGAAAATATAGGAGTTGCGGAGCCTGCAAACTTTAACTGTCCG
>CACYCJ010000085.1 GCA_902772925.1 uncultured Lachnospiraceae bacterium | reverse complement strand
GTCTCCTGTGTCTGCGTTTTTAGTCTTAGTCTCACCCTTATCTTTATCTTCGTCGTCACCGTCAGGTTGTACGCCTGAATCGTCATCGCCCTCGATATCGCCGTCCGGCTTATCGTCATCACTTACATCTGTAGGCTTGACTGTAACGGTGTTGGATTCATCGCTGTACTTCGCTTCATTGTCGACAAAGATCGTGTACGCAGCTTTGTTAGGGACTCCGTCGTGCTTCTCAGTACTTACCACAGGAGCGTTGCCAATGTTCGGTGTAGCTCTGTCCTCTTCGTCTGTAGGATTAACAGTGGTGTACTTCAGATCCTTAATTGACTTGCCGTCCTTGATCTTACACTGGAATCTTACGCGAACCCAATTGCCTCGTAGCGATGTAGCATCCGAAATCTCGACGGTCAGAAGGCTTCCGGCAATCTTCACCTTCGCATCCTTGATTTCTGTGCCCTTTTCGTTCACTGTAGCATCTGAGTTAACCTTCTTAGCCTCCACATTATTCGTAGGCTTGTGGTTATTCTCATCACCCATATCCGAAACAAGTACATCAGATTCTTTGCCGACAAACTGCAGATTGCCATTCAGCTCATCCGTGATAACCACCTTTTCGGCATCCTTGGTCACGTAAGCCATGATGTCGTAGGTGAATACCTCGCTGAGGTCGATGTCCTTATGGACTGCCTGATTTACATATTTCTCAATTTCAGGCTGCTCCGGTTTGACTGTTACGGTATTGGAGCTATCCTGATATTTCGCCACATTGCCGACGTTAATTGCATAGGAGGCAGCATTGATGATTCCCGTGTGGTCTTCATCGGATTTTACAGGATCGTTTCCTGTATAAGGCTTACCTCTCTCTTCCCCATTAACGCCATCCTTATACTCTTCATCAGCCTTAATCTCGTTGTACTCAAGCTCTGAAATGCTGAGATTGGATTTTATCTTGGCCTTGAATTCTATTCGGATGTAGTGGCCGTAGAGATCTTTAAGCTCCTGATTATCGGTCTTTCTGCTTCCGTCATCATTAAGTTCATTGGCAAGCGTTACAGTCAGAGTATCATCGCTTATATCCACCTTGCTGTATTCGTTATCCTTAATAGTAATAGCCTTGCCGGTCTGAACGGATGGAGTCACACCCTTGTGGTCGATTTTATCACCCGATACATCATAAACAGGTAAGTGATTTGAATCGATAGGAACTTCCTGACCGTTCTCCTCCTTGGTCCCGAGGTCATATACCTTTACATCGGAAGTGCCGGACACAAATTCCAGCTGCTCATTAAGTTTATCAGTTATGACTACTTTATCGGCATTTGTCGTTACGTATGCCAGTATGTTGTATGTAAACTCATCCTGAAGAGCGATGTCGCTGTGAACGGCTTCGTTGACATATTTCTCTATCTCAGGTGTTTCCTTATTTGTGGCAGTTGCGCTGAAATTGAATTTTCTCTTATGTATTTCAAATGTCTGAGCCTCTCCCGGGTCGCAGTTGCAATCACCCGTTCCGTCGCAGCCCTGTGCATCCTGATAATATTTAATTGTCTCAAATACAACATCAGTTTTATCAACAAATGCAGGGTCGTCTGATGAGAAGAACCTTTCACTCACCTCTGCACCACGGGTATTATCGTCTTTGACCTTATACTCCCGCATTATAATATTGAATTCCACGCCATCATCAGTTTCTGTGATGAAATTGGCATCATCGTTACCTTTAGGGAATTCGATATTTATCTTTTGGTAATTATTCTCCCATTCCGCCTTGCCCTGGCCGTAGATATCCGTTCCGAATGTTTGACGTTTAGTTTCATAGGTATCAGCATACTCCTTATCATAGAGTCGGAATTGTGCAACTACGATTTCATCACCGTCATCGTTCAGCTCAGGCTTGCCGTCTTCGTCAGCAAGGATCATCTCATATTCCATTTTATCGGAATCCATGTCAACGAAGGTCTTCTCATAGCTGAGAGAGCCCTTGTCAATATTTATGTTCTCTCCGTCAGGAGTAAAGAAGAGAACGGTACCGTCGGATCCTACACCGCCGCCTCTGCGGGATGCGTTTCCGGATATCTCGACCTTTGGATTTTGAACATAGGTCTGTCCCTCGTTCTTAAGGCCGAACATCGCAGCCTGACCGCTTGTGGCCTCTGCTTCGGTAAATTGTTCTGCTGACCCCCCACCTCTTACGCTGGCTTCATCGTGCTTCCATCCTGTCAGTCTGTCATGCGGTCCAAAATCGATAAGTACACCGCCGAGGAACCCCGCGTCTTTATGGAAGTCGGCATTTTGATAATCGGCTGTATTGCCCTGGAGATTTACAGATGTCATATCAAATGTGGCAATACCGGCCGGACAGAGCCATATACCGCCTCCTGAACCTCGGGCAAATTCTTCAGCGCCTTTTATTGTCACATTTCCATCTCCACTGATTATGCCGGCATCTCTTGAATCACTAGTTGCCTGCATGCCTTCAGTATATACAGCTCTGTTATTCCTGATATCGGCGCTTGATATAACCGTTGTAAAAGATGCCTGGCCGCTGTCTTCACCGTAGACATATATACCGCCGCCAAATACCGCAGATTTGTTGTTGGTGATCTTACCGCTGATGATATGCACATTATTGGAATATATAAGGATACCGCCGCCGGTGTTATAGGAGTAGTTATTATCGATCGTGCCTCCCATCAGGAAAAATTTACCATCATCAGCAGCCAGGACGCCTCCACCATTTGTTGATTTATTGCTTTGCAGCAAACCTCCGCACATGCGAACCTCCGCGTCGGATGATGCTACAAAAATCGTAGAGTCGTGGTCCCCATAGTTATTGGAGATCTTGGCATTTCCCTTTATTGTAAGCTGTCCGCCTGCGACTACAATAGCTCCGGCATGGCCTTCATTATTTGAAATATCCGCACTGCCGTCGATAGTATATTTGGCATTAGCTCCGTCGAAAAATATCGCACCTGAATTTGTACGCGACAGCACGCTTTTTGAAGCAAGTGTTTCAACGGCTGCATAACCGTTTGGATTAATTCCAACACCATTGTCATCTTTTAAACTGGATTTATCTTTGATTGAATTGTTAATCGATGGTACAGTTCCGTTTTCTTCAAACCAAGGCATCCACCACGCTCCGGCTTCGTTGTTGCTGATTGAGCCGGATTTCATATTAAAACTGCCCTTAACATATACCGGCGAGACTCCAACAGGAATTTCTGCAGATGTTTCAGGTGTTTTATAATCCTGCAGCTTTGCGCCTTCAATGTTTAAGGTTCCGCTTTCATTTACCTCAACAAAGAAACCGCGAGTTTTGCTATTTATCATAGCTTTTCTATAGACTGCATTTCCGCCTGACAGTGTTACATTCTGCAGGGTCAGCTTACCGTTTACAGTGAACATTGCCTTAACATCGGAACTTTCGGTGGCATTACGAGTAATTTTGTAATTACCGGCTATTGTTATATCTGCACCATCCGGAACAGTGATGGTATCATTTCCTGCAGTGATATCGCTTGTAAGTGTTATTGTCTGTGTACCACCAGCTTCTACAGCAGCTTTAAGTGTAGCCCAGTCGGTGACGTTTACATCATCTTCGACTCTTATAACAATAATCTCGCCGTCGTTAAAAGTAATCGTAAGAACTTCGCCGCTTGTGAATGCCTTGAGAGATTTTATTAGATAGTCATTGCCTCTGTTTGTGAAGGACAGCAGGCTATCATCTGTGAAATCAACCTTCTTGATATCAGCGGTTTTCCGCGTAATGTCGAGCTTATCAAAGAGCTCTGAGAGCATCATCTCGCTTCCGCCGTTCATATGATGCTCAGAAGCCTTGTTATCCTTTGAAGTGTAATAGAAATCTACAGTATAGTAGTAAACGACACCGTAAACCGAAAAGCTGTCTGCTTCGAAACTCAGCTCTTCATTCTTAATCTCAACAGGAACAGTTTCTGCCTGATTATTCTTATCATCTGTGAAGTGAACGGCTGCAAACTCGACGTCCTCTGTATCAAGCGCTTTATCCTTGAGCTCAATGCTTACGGAAACCGGAGCTGCAGGTTCGATCTCATCTCCGTCCTCATTGAGTATTGAGATATCAAAGAAACGAGCATACGGAAGACTGTCTGCTTCGATGTGTTTATCTGTAACCTCATCTGCAGCAGCCTCAACATATTCACTGTATTCTTTTGTATTGGAAGAGATCTCCTTTACATCTAAAGAGGCAGCACTTGGTATCTCAGCATCAGCGTCGTAATCAAGCCTGATTTCATAATCATCTGAACCCGCTGTGAGCTTTCCTGCCTCAAAGGAATCGCCGGCCGCAGCCTCCTCAGGCTCTGTCTCATCTTCTTTAGCTGCTTCATCTGAAGACCGATCATCATCAACTTCTTCCGGTGCATTAGCTTCCTCTGCAGCGTCTTCGTTTTCTGAAACTGACTCATTCATTGCAGTTTCATTATTATCAACCGCATAGGCCTTCATGCTAATCACAGTCATCGCCGGTCCGCTCGTTACGAGCAGAGCCAGTGCCAGTAGCAAAGCGCCTATCCTTGACATTCTTCTTGTAACCTTTTCCATACTGTTCCCTTCCGTTAAGCCTAAGATAAAGTTATATTTGATTACAATAATCCAAACTTATACCTTCATAGTTACGCAAATGCTACATTACATTTATATTAAATGTCAATGTTTTCAGAATAATAAATGAAACGTCAACCCATTGAAATTTCACGCATTTCGTGATTCTAAATGAATATTAATGCGATTTCAGTATTACCGGTAAAAAAAATATGAAAAAACAGCCTATGTTCTTTAGCATAAGAGGACCCTAAAAAGCACCTATTATTAACGAAAAATTAATTTAATTTTTTGTTTGAATTATCAACTATTCTACGGATTT
>CACYCJ010000084.1 GCA_902772925.1 uncultured Lachnospiraceae bacterium | reverse complement strand
TGTAGGCGCTATCGTTAAGGCTAAGCCCGCAGCAGCAAAGGGACAGTATCTCAAGTCTGTTGTAGTAGCTTCAACTATGGGCCCCGGAATCAAGCTTAACACAACTAAGCTTATGGAGCTGTAAGATAGTAATAATTCAAGACTATTAAAACTCCCTGTGTGAAATACCATAGGGAGTTTTTTTGTTGATAATTGTAAAAAAGGCTGTAGTGTATCATTCGGCATTGATCATAAATCAGAATAAACTTGCGTTGGAATAGTGATAGATATTATAATGGTGAAGGATAATATAACAGATGTACAGCTGATCTGTTATATTATTAAAAATCTTACGGAGGTTAAGACTTATGGATGAAGGCAAATCTAAAATGTTGTCATTTGCATGTTTCATTATAGCTATTGTGGGAGCTGTCGGAACTATGCTGATGATGAATGCGGGGATTCAGGGAGCTTTGATTTATCTTACCGGCGGCGTTGCCATAATACTTCTCATTGTGGGAGTTTTTTCTTATTTCAATTACAAAAAGCTTCATGACGAGAGAGAAAGAAAAGAGAAAGAGGAGAGAGAGGCAAGAGAAGCCGAGAAAAATAATTCTGAAGAAGAAGTTCAGTGATTACCTGTCGTATGAATACTTACGGTGTTTTTCGGCAGATAAAATGTGGTTGATTTTAGCACATTTATCTAGTAAAATGGTTAAAGGGTTATTTTGTGAAAAATTCCAAATTACTTTAAAGGGGGAATCTGGCAGATGGAAAAAGAACAAGTAAAAAAGGAGCTTGCCGAACTTATTTCAGAAGTGATGCCTGAGCTTGGTGAGATTGATTTAAAGAAGGATATCGTAAGCGAATACGGTATAAATTCTGTGTCCATCATCAGACTTATAGTATCTGTGGAGAACAAATTCGGTGTCAGCTTTACCGATTATGAGCTTGATCTGGGAGCATACAGAACTTTTGAACAGCTTGCTGATGTAGTGGTTAAGAAGCTGGATGAAGAGTAAGGGGAGGTACGTACGAAATGGCAAATAGCAAGAAATTACCTGTCACAAAGCCACTCATCACATCATGGCAGTGGCATGCAACATTATTTTCGATCCTTTCGAATGATGAGAATGCAAAGAAATGGATATTCAGTAATTATATTCAATTCCGTTGTTATAATATAACCGAGATCTTTACGGGAGATGATATGCTTCTTGCGGACATCATGCCCGGAAGCAGTTCTCTTAAGGAATGTCCGTATCTCATTACATCTCTTATGACAAAGGAAATGATCGAGAGCTATTGCGGAAATATTATTGATTTCATTATCAAGACCATCAACCTCAACGGTTATGTATATGGTGTATTTGACGAAGCAAAGATACTCAGCGAGTATGAGGTTGATTATAAATTCCCTCATGAGCTTTTCATCTACGGCTACGATATGGATAAAGAAATCTTTTATGTAGGAGATTTCACCTTCAAGGATCATTATTCATTTAATACCGTTTCCTTTACTGATGTTCAGAGAGGCTACGAGGATATCACCGCATCCGATGACCATATGTTCAAGGATGATTACAAGGGACGCAGAGGCCTTTATGTAATTCAGAAGAACAGTGATACTCCTTATTATGAGGTTGACCTCAGATACATCAGAGATACACTTAGCGAATATCTGAATTCCGTTGATTCAAAGGATCACTTCAGAATGATGCGTAACAGATTTGATGATACTACATTCGGTATGAATGTATATGACAGAGTTCTTGAGCGTATTATGAAGCAGATGTCCGAAGATGAACCGGATTTCGATATAAGAGCACTTCATCTTATGTATGATCATAAGGTTCTTATGTATGAGAGAATTAAATACCTTATGGCAAACGGGTTTATCGAATATGATGAGTCTCTTATCAAAAATTATGAGCTTGTTGTTAAGAATGTTCTTACAGCGCGTAACCTTCTGATAAAGATATCCATTAACAATGATATCAATCAGGCTTCCAAGTTTAAGATGTATTTCGAAATAGCAAAAGAAAAAGAAGCCGCTGTTCTTATTGAACTTGTAGCAAGACTTGATGCCAAAATCTGAGAAGGTAATTAGGAATTGTGAATATTTATATTTCAAAACTTAACTTTGATACCGGAAAAGAAAAATCTGCTGCATATGACAAATATGCAGCAGAACTTTTGTGCAGGCAAAGATATGAAAAATATATTGCTTATAAATCCGAACGGGCAGCTTTCGAATCCTTCGCGGCCGGACTGCTTTTTCAGACGGGGATAGAAAAGCTTTACGGAATCGGAAAGGATGAGATTGAAATCGAGATAACCGAAAAAGGAAAGCCGTATTTAAAGGGACACGAGAATATTCATTTCTCGATCAGTCATACCGGACAATACGCGGGAATTGCAATAGGTGACTTTCCCGTGGGCTTTGATGCCGAATGTGCCGGTTACGATGAAAAAAAGTCCGACGAACAAAAGCCCGACGAAAAATATAAGGGGATAGCAAAAAGGTTTTTTTCTGCGGATGAGACTTTGCTTTTAGATAACAGTGATGATGATCCGTGGCTTTTTCGAAGGCTTTGGGCTATGAAGGAAAGCTATCTGAAGCTTACGGGGCTTGGATTTTCAAAGACGCTGGACTCATTTTCAATCATTTTTGACGAGGCGGATAATGATAAAAATGAGATGCTCACGGGATATGCGTTCGAGCATGAAAAGGAAAATGAAACAGCTGCTTATCTTAAATGCTTCACAAGGGACGAGACCGCATTTTCGGTATGCTGTTATGATGAAAGAATATTGAATGGTTCTGATATCATTATAGAGGAGATAATGCTGTCGGAGCTTATCGAAACCGAAAGGGGAAGGAGAAGAGTATGAGTAAGAATTGTATTGTTGCACAGTCGGGCGGACCTACATCCGCAATAAATGCGTCTCTTGCAGGCGTTATGGATGAATGCAGAAAAAGCGGGTGCTATGATAAGATTTACGGCGCCATTCACGGCATACAGGGGGTTATGGAAAGAAACTTTATCGAGCTTAACGCTCTTTGCAATGATCAGGATATAGATGATCTTTCGCATACGCCTACGATGTATATCGGTTCCTGCAGATATAAGCTTCCTGATGTTGATGCCGAGCCCGAGGCATATGAAAAGCTTTTCGGGATTTTTGAAGAAATGAATATAGGTGCATTTTTCTATATCGGGGGAAATGATTCCATGGATACGGTTGCAAAGCTTTCCGCTTATGCCGAAAAGGTCGGAAGCGAGATCCGTTTTGCAGGCGTTCCGAAAACAATAGATAACGATCTTATGGGAACGGATCACACTCCGGGATATGGATCGGCCGCTAAATTTATAGCAACTTCAATGCTTGAGATTTCCTATGATACATATATTTACAATGCGCCCTGCGTTACCATTGTCGAGATAATGGGCAGAAATGCGGGATGGCTTACCGCCGCCGCTGCGCTTTCACGGAATGATTACATTAACACACCTCAGCTTGTATATCTTCCCGAGGCTGTGTTTGATATGGACACATTCATTGAAGATGTAAGAGAATGCCTGAAGCAGAGCAGAAATGTTGTTGTTGCCGTTTCCGAGGGCATACATGATAAGGATGGTAATTACATATCTGCAGTGGCTGCAAAGGAGGATAAATTCGGACACGCGCAGCTTAGCGGAGTCGGTAAGACTCTGGAGCTTGAGGTAAAGGAAAGACTCGGCGTAAAATGCAGATCCATTGAATTTAATATACTTCAGAGATGCGCGGGACATATAGCATCTGCAACTGATATAAATGAGTCGATGATGCTTGGCCGGGCTGCCGTTAAGCTTACAGCAATGGGACATACCGGGTTTATGACGGCTCTTAAGCGATATGAGGGCGAGGAGGAGTATTCCTGCTATGTTGATGAGGCGAAGCTTTCCGAGGTGGCAAATAAGGAAAAACAGGTTCCGGCAGAGTGGATAAATGAAAAAGGAAACAATGTGACCGATGAACTGATCGAGTACATTAAGCCGCTTATAAAGGGTGAGATTACGGTAGGATATAAGGACGGACTTCCTGCTTATCTTCCGATTCCGCATCTTACGGACCATTAGCTTCATGGTACTTCCAAAGTAGGTATTGAAATATGATTTTTCATGTTGTATAATGTTACGAAGTGTTTACGAAATAGTTAAGAAAGGGTTGGATTTTGATTAAATGAGTTTTAATTTCAGCACCTCAACGTGGATAACAATTATATTTGCGGCGATTTTGGCCATTTTGCTCATAATTCTTGTGATTGTCACGGTTAATGTCCTTAAGAAGAAGGATGACAATGATGATTATGATGATTATGATGAGTCCGAACCCGAAGCAAGAAGAGGAAGGCGTCGTTACATTGACAGGGATGATCGTGACTATGACGACCGTGATTACGATGACAGGGATGATCGTGACTACGACGACCGCGATTACGATGACAGGGATGATCGTGACTACGACGACCGCGATTACGAT
>CACYCJ010000083.1 GCA_902772925.1 uncultured Lachnospiraceae bacterium | reverse complement strand
GCAAGAGCATTATCTCTCTCGGAAATTTCTTTCTCGTATTTTTCACGAATAACTTTTTTTTCATCTTCGATTATTTCCTGTAATGCTTCACACACATCAATCCCCCCTTCCGGTGTTTGGTTTTTGGTTAAGCTTATTTTTGTTCCAGTAATCTGGTTTATGAGCCGTACACTTTTGATACTCATATCTGAAAATCTGTCGGAACTTTGTTTTACTATACTCATTAAGAGTTTTTTGTCAGTTGATTTGTTGATAAAATCGAAAACTGCTCCGAGTTCGGTGCTGAATTTCGAAAAATCATCTATTGATGCAGGTTCTATCAGATTAATATCATAGTTGTTAACATATTTTAATACATTCTTATCACTTGTTGCAAGCATTTCGTATAGTCTTTTCGGTGCGGTCCACTTGTCGGCTCCCCAATAAACGGTTACCGTGATTACGGGAAGAAACTTATCATTTTCACTGATACCTGATACGAATTCATTTTTCTTTAAGTCGTGCTTACCCTTATGAATCTTTTTGAATTCTTCAAGCTGATTCATGTACTGTAATGAGTCTGAAAACATATTTCTGATCGGCATTGTAAGGTTGATGTCAGTCTGGTTTTCAATGCTGAAGATTATGTAGTTTGCCGTTCTATCGTGCATAATGGTACATTTCATCATGACATCCTTGATTCGATTGTAGATCGTGTCTGAGTTGTTATATGAAATACAATCATAAACGATGTTAGGATTTAATTCCTGCAGATCATCAGGCTTTATGATCTGATTGCCGGAATAAAGCATGTAGTTTAGCAAGTCAGCAGAATGCTCCTTGTCTCTCATATATTCAGTTGTAAGTAAATCGGAATTACCCAAACAGATTCCTCCTTTTCTCAGTAAAACGGATTCATCTTCCCGGGAATTGAATCGGATTTTTTGTCCGTATTCGTTGAGCTCGTATGTGAAATGATAAGAGAAAAAAATGGCGTAGTCAACAGGAATAATAATGCAAAATGTTGCGCGTTTTTGGCTTAAAATAAGGAAATGAGGCTTTATTTATATATCTGCCGGGACGACTTAAATAATGAAAAAATACAAGAAGCCAAGTGTAGAAAAAATTTGTGAAAAAATACCATAGACAATTTGAAGAGGCTGAAAACCGCATGTATATCACGTTATTTCAAAAATGTGGCATCCTTAATCGAAAAGGAAAATATGAAATGTTTGTGAAGAAAATGAAATCAAAATACATGACGGTAAAAGAGCCGGGTTTTGTTGCGTTTTTTGTGTGATTATTGTTTGGATTGTGGTAGAATTCAGATATGCTGTCACTTTACGATACATATATTTATTGTGTGTATAGCACAGGGGTAATATGTCGGTGCTGAATGTGTTAGATGTTCAAAAAGAACTATCATTTATGACGGCGTGATATCTGATAATTTTGTACGATAAGAAATTATTTCAAGAAGGAGACTAATAGAATATGACTGAAGGCAAAGATTTATTAAACGTATTGTGGAGTGGTGCAGATGTACTTCGCGGTAAAATGGATGCTAATGAATATAAAACATATCTTCTTGGGTTGATATTTTATAAATACTTATCGGATTCATATCTTGCGAAGGTATATGATATGATCAATGATGAAGATGCGGAAGATTTAGAAGAAGCTCAGAATCTGTATGAGGAAGTGTATAATTCAGATGATGCTGCTGATTTACTGGAAGAGCTTAAGACAACTTTACACTATACTCTTGAACCGGAAATGACTTATATAAGCATTCTTCGTGATGTTAAGAAAAATGCATTTCATCGTGAAAAGCTTCAGGCAGCATTTAACAGAATTCAAGAGTCGGATGCACTTTTTAATGATCTTTTTGCCGATGTTGATCTGTACTCAAATCGTCTCGGTACAGGAGATCAGAAACAGAGTTCAACTGTTGCTCAAGTTCTGAGTGTTTTAGAAGATGCTGATCTGATTCATGCGGAGGGAGATGTACTCGGAAATGCGTATGAATATTTGATTGGTCAATTTGCATCCGAAACAGGGAAAAAGGCCGGAGAATTCTATACGCCTCACGGACCGGCACAAATATTATGCAGGATAGCAATGACCGGACAGGAAGATAAAAAAGGACTTCTTGCTTATGATCCCTGCTGTGGTTCAGGCTCATTACTACTCAGCACAAGACAATATAGTAAAGAACCTGATTATATAAAATTTTTCGGGCAGGAGATAATGCCTTCGACTTATAATCTTGCAAGAATGAATATGTTTCTTCATGGTATTAATCCTGAAAATCAAGTGCTCAGAAATGCAGACACATTAGATGCAGACTGGCCTACCGGAGAAGAAACAGAATTTGATGTGGTAACAATGAATCCGCCCTATTCAGCAAACTGGTCGGCTGCTGAAGGCTTCAAACAGGATGACAGGTTTATGGATTACGGTGACAAGCTTCCACCGAAGTCTAAAGCTGATTATGCCTTCCTGCTTCATGGTTTCTTTCATTTGAAACCAACCGGAACAATGGCTATCGTACTTCCTCACGGTGTTCTATTCAGAGGTGCAGGGGAAGGAAATATAAGGGAGATACTGCTTAAAAACGGTAGTATATATGCCGTTATAGGATTGCCATCAAATATGTTTTATAATACTTCGATTCCTACTTGTATCATTGTTCTTAAGAAACATAGAGAAGGAAGAGATGTTCTGTTCATAGATGCTTCAAAGATGTTTGAAAAAGAAAAGAAGCAAAATGTAATGAAGCAGGAACATATAGATAAAGTTATTGAATTATACAATGAGAGAAAAAGTGTTGATAAGGTGGCTTACCTTGCATCATTTGAGGATATTGAAAATAACGACTTTAATCTTAATATACCAAGATATGTAGATTCATCTGAAGAGGAACCGGAAGTAGATCTTAATGAATTGATTAAAAGCATGTCTGAAACAGATAATGAAATCAAAGCGGCAAATGATTCGCTTGTTCAGATGATGAAAGAGTTAACATTTGAGGATGATGAAACAAAGAATGCGATGTCAGAATTTATGAAGCTGTTCGGGGAGGTGTAGACTATGGAGAATACACCTAAGATTAGGTTTGATGGTTTTTCAGATGCTTGGGAACAGCGTAAGTTCGGCGAGCTATTAAACGAGACCAGAGATAAAACAACTGTAGAAGATGAGGACACTTTACTTTCGTGTG
>CACYCJ010000082.1 GCA_902772925.1 uncultured Lachnospiraceae bacterium | reverse complement strand
ATGGTCACTTTAAAAACGATACAAGTCATCCTACTCTGCATTGCCTGCCTCTCGCTGGGCTTTGCAGCTGGCTACACGTTGAAGTGCCTGATGTTGGATAGAGAGAAAAGGAAAATAAACGAATAAAGATATATGGCAATATTGACTGTTTATACAAAGCTGCTCGACAAGACGCTGGAAGGTGCCCGTATTATTGATATGGGTAGCACCAAGTCTTGTGAGTGTTTTGTGCTTCCTCGTGATAAAGTGGCAGAAGTTGCCAAGAAGCAACCACATCTGCAGCAGTATGGTTTCTATATTCTGTTGGGGCGCGACAAGAACTATAAGCCCATGGCGTATATTGGCCAGACCAATGACTTTACCAATCGTGTCAATGACCACAAACAGAAGAAAGACTTCTGGGATACAGCCCTTGTATTTGTATCAAAGTCTGACGAGATATTTCCCAGCGAAGCACTCTATCTGGAGTATCTTGGTTGGAAGGCTGCCAAGGAAGCTAATAACTATATCATCGAGAATACCAAAGACATCAACGAGCCACACCTCTCTGCAGACAAGCAGAACGAGATGGAGCTGTTCTTTGAGGATATTCAGTTCTTAACCCGCTTCTATGGATGCAGAGTCTTTGACTATCCGGAGAAGCCCATTGAGGCAGAACAGGGCATGGAGTTCAGCATGCAGATGGCAAAATTGGGACTCCAGGCAAATATGGTGTTCTATCGTGACAGCAAACGATATGTTATCAAGGCTGGCAGCACGATTGTTGGTGCCACATTCAAGAGCTGTTCAAAAGGCATGGCAGCTTTCCGAAATGAAGTGATAGCCAATAAGAAACTGGCTATGCGCAATGGCGAACTGTTCACCCTGCTTCAAGACATAGAAATTTCTGAGGTCTCTTGCTCACCATCGGGTGCTGCTTCCTTCTGTGCTGGCACCTCATTCCAAGGTACAGAAGCATGGGTAGATAAAGATGGTAATAAGTATCCGAGTGTGTGGTGGAAAGAATCTTTCTAAATTAACGCGATGAGTAGCTATAGACAAAAGATAAGACGAAAACTCGTTAGAGGCTCAAGTATATTGAGAGTCTTTGGCTCTTCGTATCATCTAAAAGAAGAAGCTAAAAAAGAGCGAGAGAGACGTAGGCACGGCCAAGGTTATATTAAAACTTCAAAGTTACAAATTAATACCAAGAGTTCCGTCAGAACGATTTTTACCCCAATGGGAAATAAAAGATAAAACTATTGTGAAACAGGTATCTAGTACCTGTCATATCTGGAGATAAGATTAATGAATGAAGAAAAATATTAAAGGTAATAAGTTATGGCAAAGAGTAAAATAATTCTTCCGAAACCGCATGAGGTTGTTACAGATGACGTTGTTCGTGATTATTTTAAGGAATATGAAGAAGATGTCATTATTGAGAGACAATCTTCAGAAAATCCCAAAATTGACAAATTACTTAAGACTGCTTCAAAAAAGGGGAACGGAGAAGGACATCCCGACTTAATCCTGCAGTATAAACATGATAAAAACTTTATAATCGTAATTGAGAACAAAAGAGACAAAAAATATCATGAAAGTGAGACTCGGAAAAATTACGATAAGTATGCCGTCGATGGTGCTCTTCTTTATGCTAGTTATTTATCTAAAGAATACGATGTCTTAGCTATTGCCATTAGTGGAACCAAGAAGGATGATCTTAAGATTTCTCATTTTATGCACCTGCATGATGAGCCTAAGGCCATTCAATATTTTGGTGAGGTTTTGTTGACACCGAAAGATTACTATCATGGTATAAATAACTCCGAAGAAAAAAAGAGACAAGACTACGACAAATTACTCGAATATACGAAAACATTGAACACAAAGCTTCATTTGATGAATATTGATGAGGCCGAACGCTGTATATTAGCTAGTTGCATTCTTCTGGCTCTTAGACTGCCACATTTCAAATCATATTATAAAACTGAGAATAATCAATCTATTTTGGCAAATAAAATGGTCAGAGACGTAATGGATTGGTTTAAGAAAAAACAGGTAGATGGCGACAAATACAAAGCTATTGAAGCCAAATATGCAACGATCAATGGCATGTTTGCAAGGGAGACAGAAGATAATCCGCTAAGGGACTTGATTGAGGATATGGAGACTAATATAGATGCTTTTGAAAAAACCAACAGATATTATGATGTCTTAGGACAACTCTATATTGCATTCCTTCGGTATGCAAACACAAGTAATGATTTGGGCGTTGTTCTTACCCCCACACATATAACAGAGTTCTTCACTGATATTGCGAGGGTTAACAAAAACTCTGTTGTTTTTGATAATTGTACGGGAACATGCGGTTTCTTAATTGCTGCCATGAGTAAGATGATTGAAGATGCCCAAGGCGACCCTACTCTTATAGATTCGATTCAGAAAAACCAACTAATTGGAATCGAAAAAAATGACAAAATGTATTGTCTTGCTGCTTCTAACATGGCTATCCATGGTGATGGGCAGACACATATTTATTTGGACAGCGGATTAAACCCCAAATTAATTAATAAAATCAAAGAGGGCATTAAAGATGATAAAACAAATAAAATCTATAAGCCTACTGTCGGTTTTTTAAATCCTCCATACAAATCTGATAAAAAAATCGACATTGAGGAATTGGAATTTGTGAAGAAGAATCTGGAAGCTCTCACTGAGGGAGGAACATGTGTGGCCATTGTACCCATGCAATGTGCAATAGCAGGACCTCGTAAGGTTAAAACATATAATTTAAAAGAAGAGTTGCTGAAAGAACACACCTTAGAGGCTGTATTCTCAATGCCTGACGAGTTATTTTATAATTCAGATAAAAGCGTTGTCACATGCGTAATGGTGTTCACCGCCCATAAACCGCATCCAGATAATAAGGAGACTTTCTTTGGATATTTTAAGGACGATGGTTTTGAAAAGCGCAGAAAACTTGGTAGGATAGATGCACGAGGAAGGTGGAAGGTAATTAAAAAAGAGTGGCTTGACTTGTTGGGGTCACATAATGATACAACAGGAAAAAGCGTATGGAAAAAAGTTACTGCAAAAGATGAGTGGTGTGCAGAAGCATACATGGCGACGGACTATAATTCTTTAGGACGTTGGATGTTTGAGGATACAGTACGTAACTATATTAATTACAAATTGTTCTACGACAAAATAAATAAAGATATTATTTATCAGCCCTTGCAAGGTATAGATTATGAATTAAATACAAATACATGGGAATGGTTTACATTAGACGATGAGAAACTTTTTAAGATAGAAGGATCTAGTACAACGCCCATTCAGGAATTAGAACTTAGTGGAATAGGAGAATATCCATATGTCACAACCCAAGCAACTTACAATGGGGTAAAAGGATTCTATGATTGTTTTACAGAGGATGGCAAATGCTTTACAATTGATAGTGCTGTTAAGGGGTATTGCTCATGGCACGAAGAGAGTTTTTCTGCATCTGATCACGTAGAAAAATTGGTACCTCAATTTTATTGCAACAATCTTATTGCTATGTTTATAGTAACGATTATAAATCTTGAACAGTATCGATACAACTACGGACTTAAGTGTAATCAAACTAGAATAAAAAATATGAGGATAAAACTCCCTGTAACAAAGGATGGCAAACCCGACTGGATGTTTATGGAGAATTACATATCTTCATTACCATACTCACAGAATTTATAAATAGAATACATATGACAGGTACCAGGTACGTGTTATATGTATATATTGACGTATTGCAGAATACAATTATTCCTCTTCCTCCTCTTGCAGGGCAGAAGCGCATAGTGGCGAAGATAGAAGAAGTGTTCAAAGAAATAGATAAACTTAATCAATAACAACTTAAATTTAAGTAT
>CACYCJ010000081.1 GCA_902772925.1 uncultured Lachnospiraceae bacterium | reverse complement strand
TCCTAAGAACAAGGTTTCCAAGGCAAGAAGAGATAAAAGAAGAGCTAATTGGAAGATGTCTTCTGTAAATCTTGTAAAGTGCAGCAAATGTGGCGAGCTTATGATGCCTCACAGAGTCTGCAAGAACTGTGGCTCTTATAATAAAAAAGAGATCGTTACGGTTTAGTTATCATAAAAAAAAGGCCCAAGGGTCTTTTTTTTTGCGTAGTTTATTTTTCTTGTCTATTGATTATGTCTATGTTAAAATAGCGAATATGTCTGATTTTGAGACTGATAATGCTATGTCATTTCATTAGGAGCGAAAGATGGAATATATAAATATTGCCATAGATACACTTGGCGGCGACAACGGTCCCTCATACATCGTAAAGGGCGCATTAAACGGACTTAAGGAAAATCCGAATGTCAGATTATATCTGACAGGCAATAAGGAGCTTCTGGAAAATGAGCTTAAGGATGCTGATTATGACAAGAACAGGATTGTCATAGTCGGTACTACCGAGGAGATAACTACTCATGAGCATCCGGTTGAAGCTGTAAGAACAAAGAAGGATTCTTCTCTTGTTGTCGGAATGCAGCTGGTAAAGGACGGAAAATGTGATGCTCTTATATCATCGGGAAACTCCGGAGCAATACTCGCCGGAGGACAGCTTATAATAGGAAGGATAAAGGGTGTAAAAAGAACACCGCTTGCCATAATGGTTCCTACACTTGATAAGCCGTCGCTTTTCCTTGATTGCGGAGCGAATGTTGATATAAAGCCTGAGGTCATGGTCCAGTTTGCAAAAATGGGTTCACTTTATATGCAGCATGTGGAGGGGATAAAGGATCCTTCAGTTGCTATTGTAAATATCGGTGCAGAAGAAGAAAAGGGTAATGCTCTTGTCAAGGCAACATATCCGCTTCTTAAAGAATGCGATGATATTAATTTTATCGGAAGTATCGAATCTAGGGATATTCCATACGGAAAGGCTGATGTAATAGTTGCAGAAGCGTTTGTCGGCAATGTTATCATCAAGCTTTATGAAGGGCTGTCCAAGGCTCTGTTTAAAGAGATAAAGGGAGCAATGCTTTCTTCGTTTACAAGTAAGATCGGAGCAATGCTCATTAAAAAATCAATGAAAAAGACACTGAGTAAATTCAGTGCCAGCAATAAGGGAGGCGCACCGCTTCTCGGGCTGGAAGGTCTGGTTGTCAAGATACACGGCAATTCCAAAGATCAGGAGGTTACATCAGCTATCCGGCAGTGTGTAGAATTTATTAAAAATGATGTTTCAGGAAAGATAAAGGAATTTATTGTATGATATACGGAAATAATGATTACACGAAATTTGAAAATGAGCTCGGTTACACATTCAAGGATAAAAAGAACCTTGATATAGCTTTTACCCATAAGTCATTTTCAAATGAATACAAAGCGGAAAAAGTCCCTTCATATGAAAGATATGAGTTTCTCGGGGATTCCATACTTGAATTTTTATGCAGCAGGGAGCTTTTTAAAAGATATCCCGATATGCCCGAAGGTGAGCTTACAAAGCTTAGGGCAAGTCTTGTCTGTGAATATACGCTGTCACAGATATCAAAAAGTCTTAATTTCGGCGAGTACCTGTATCTGAGTAAGGGTGAGGAACAGACCGGAGGAAGAGAAAGAAACTCAATACTTTGCGATCTTTTTGAGTCAGTACTAGGAGCAATTTATTTAGATGGGGGCCTTAAACCTTCGGCCCGTTATGTGAATAAGTTCCTGCTTACTGATATAAAGAGTAAGTCAGTCTTTTATGATGCAAAATCAATTCTTCAGGAATATGCTCAGAAGAATTCCGTATCATTATCCTATCAGCTTATCAGCGAAACCGGTCCGGATCACAATAAGACATATACCGTACAGGCTGTACTTGGCGGAAAAAATGTTGCGACAGGTGTCGGACATACCATTAAATCCGCCGAGCAGATTGCTGCGCACAGTACAATACTGGAATTAAACATAGGAGAGCAGGACAGAAACTGATATGTATTTAAAGAGTATCGAGGTAAATGGTTTCAAATCATTTGCCAACAGAATGATTTTTAAGTTTGATAAGGGTATAACGGGAATAGTAGGACCTAACGGTTCCGGTAAGAGCAATGTGGCAGATGCCGTTCGTTGGGTGCTCGGTGAACAGAGCGCCAAGAATCTCCGTGGATCAAAAATGGAAGATGTTATTTTTTCGGGCACTGAGGCAAGAAAACCTCAGGGCTCTGCTTATGTTGCGATAACACTTGATAACAGCGATCACGCGCTTGCCATAGACTATACCGAGGTAACAGTTGCCAGAAGAGTGTACAGATCCGGTGAATCAGAGTATCTGATCAACGGAAATGTAAGCAGACTGAAGGATGTAAACAGACTGTTTTTTGATACCGGTATCGGTAAAGAAGGATATTCTATCATCGGACAGGGTAAGATAGATCAGATCCTTTCCGAGAAGCCCGAAGCAAGAAGAGAGCTTTTTGATGAGGCTGCCGGAATCGTAAAATATAAAAAGAATAAAGCCCAGACGGAAAAACAGCTCGAAACCGAGCATGCCGATCTCGTCAGAGTAAACGATCTCATTTATTCTCTTGAGGACAGAGTGGAGCCTCTTCGCATCCAGTCTGAGACTGCTAAGAAATATTTAGAGCTCAAGGAGAGTCAGAAAAAGCTTGAGGTCAATTCTTTTTTGTATGAGGTTGAGGATATTGATAATAAGCTTGCCTCGGGTGAAGAAAAGAAGGCCATAATGACTGCCGACAGAGACAGGTTACAGGCTGAATTTGATGAGACAAAGCTGGAATATGAAAAGCTTGAAACCGAGCTTTCCCGGATCGAAGGCAGCATTGAGGATATAAGCCGTCTTATCAGCGATAAGAAAATTGAGAATGAGCGCCTCGAGGGTGAGAAGAGAGTTTATACCGAAAGGATCGCTTCCTTTAAAAAGAGTGAAGCTGATATATATAACAGTATTGAAAAGGTAAATGCTGAGATCAAGGCTAAGGACGAAGTGATTTCCGCAAAAAAAGCCGAAGAGGATGAAGTAAAGCATCAGCTTACGGAAAAGAAGAAGGAATATGACAAGGCTGTAAAGCTTCGTGATAAGACCGAATCCGAGATAAACAGCGACAGCGCGTCTATTGATAAGGCAAAGGGTGATATCATCGACTTCGTCCGGGAAGGCAGTGAGTCGAGGGAGAAGGTTGCCAGATATGATGCAATGCTTGAGAATATCGATCAGAGAAGATCCGAGCTGAGCTCCATTTATCTGACAAATAAATCCGAGGAGGAGCGTCTTCTGCTTGAGAAGGAGAGGCTTTCCGTAAGCCTTCAGTCGGTTGAAGATGCCATAGGTGACAATACTGCAAAGAAGGATAAGACCGAGGCGCAGCTTCGTGAGGCAACTTCAAAATACGATGAGATAAAGAATAAGATAAATAAGTATTATCATGATATCATCAGTCTTCGTTCGAGACATGAATCTCTCCGTAATCTTACCGAGAGATATGACGGATACGGTATAAGTATCCGTAAGGTAATGGAAAAGAAGTCTGAAGTAAAGGGTATCATAGGTGTTGTTTCGGATATTATCAAGGTTGATAAGAAATACGAAACGGCCATTGAGATAACGCTCGGCGGTAACATTCAGAATATTGTTACGGATAATGAATCGACTGCCAAGTCGATGATCGAATATCTGAAAAAAAATAAATTCGGAAGAGCCACATTTCTCCCCGTTTCCAAGATAAGGGCAAGAGGTAAGGTCAACGAAAATGCATTAAGGGAAAAGGGTATCATCGGCATGGCATCGGACCTTGTCGAGTCTGATGCAAAATATCAGCCCGTTGTCGATTTTCTTCTTGGAAGAACCTATGTGGCTGAGGATATAGATACCGCCATTGCCGTAGGTAAGAAATATGATGAGACGCTTCGTATAGTGACTCTTCAGGGCGAACTTATAAATCCCGGAGGCTCATTATCAGGTGGAGCATTTAAGAATCAGTCAAACCTTCTCGGAAGAAAAAGAGAGCTTGATGATATTGAAAAAGAGATAGGAAATACCAATGTTCTGTATCAGAAGGCCAAGGAGGAAGAGGCTTCTCTTAAAATGAAGAGAGAATCCCTTAAGGAGGCTCTTCAAAGATATAATGATGCACTTCAGAAGCTTTCGCTTGAAAGAAATACCGTTGCTCTCGGATTAAAGCAGGCTGAGGAAAAGATGAATGAGATATCCGTAAGCTTTGCAAAGATCAAAAAGGAAAACTCCGAGCTGGATGTTCAGATAGTTGATATTTCCGAGAACAAAAATGAGCTTTACAGCCAGGAGGAAGAACAGAAAAAGGCTATTGAAGAAAGAAGAGAATTCGTAAACAGCCTTGAAGATAAGATTTCGAAGCTTCGTACCGATGCAAAGAAAAATGATGAAGCGGTCAACAGCGTCAACATCGAACTCAGCTCTGTAAGACAGAGACTCGAATATATTAATATAGATCTCGAGCGTCTAAACGGTGAAAAAAAACAGCTTGAAGACGAAAAAGCCGAATACGAAAAGAAACGTTCGGACTATACGAATGAAGCTTCCGAGGTTATTTCTTCAATAGAGAATATTACCTCTTCAATAGAGCTGAATCAAAATATAGTAAAGGAACGGGAAGGCAAGCTGACCGAGCTTAAGAAGAGGAAGGATGATATAAACCATTCGCATAAGGAATTCTTTGAGAAAAGAGATGCTCTTTCTCAGGAGATTTCCGGAATGGAAAAGGCCATAATCACTCAGGAAGCAATGCTCGAAAAATACGAGGAGAAATCCGAAGAGCTTTCCAATTATATGTGGGAGGAATACGAGCTTACCAAGGGTAAGGCTGCCGAATATAAGGATGAGTCTCTCGGAAGTCATTCGAGTATTAAGAAGGCTGTATCCGAGGTTAAAGCTGAGATTAAAAAACTGGGCGATGTAAATGTAAATGCCATTGAAGAATATAAAGAGGTTTCGGAAAAATACGAATTCCTCACCTCTCAGCGTGATGATATCGTAAAAGCGGAGGATAATCTAAGAAGCATTATTTCAGGCCTTGATAAGACCATGAGGGATACCTTCGCCGAGAAGTTCAAGGATATTCAGGATATGTTCAGAAAGGTATTCAGAGAGCTTTTCGGAGGCGGAAATGCGTCTCTTATCCTTGTTGAGGATGAGGATATACTTGAAGCGGGAATTATTATAAATGCACAGCCGCCCGGCAAGAAGCTTCAGAATATGATGATGCTTTCCGGTGGTGAGAAGGCGCTTACGGCAATTTCACTGCTTTTTGCGATTCAGAGCCTGAAACCGTCTCCCTTCTGTCTTCTCGATGAGATAGAGGCTGCGCTTGATGATCAGAATGTTAAACGATTTGCGAAGTATCTGGATAAGCTTACAAAGCACACGCAGTTTATTGTTATCACACATAGAAAGGGAACCATGGAATGTGCCGATGTTCTGTACGGTATCACCATGCAGGAGAAGGGTATATCAACTCAGGTTTCTGTAAGCATGATTGAAGAAAAGCTGTCAGAGTAAGAAGCCGGATATAGAAAGGATTTTTTTATGGGATTTTTTCAAAAGCTTAGGGCAGGTCTTTCGGCAACGAGAGAGAGCTTTGTAAATGTTTTTAAGGTAAATGAAATAGATGATGATTTTTATGATGAGCTTGAGGAAACTCTCATAGAATCCGATATGGGCTATGAGACTACCGAGTTTCTCATTAAGCAGGTAAAGGAAAAGGTATTCCTTTACAATATCCGTGAGGCCGAGAAGTGCAGAAATGTCATTATAGAGAGCCTTCGTACTGATATGACCGTAGATGACAGCGCTTATGATTTCGAGGATAAGAAATCGGTTGTTCTCATTATCGGCGTTAACGGTGTAGGTAAAACAACCTCCGTAGGAAAGCTTGCCGCAAGGTATAAGGGCGAGGGCAAAAAGGTCCTTATTGCGGCGGCAGACACATTCAGGGCAGGAGCTATCGAACAGCTTGATACCTGGGCTAAAAGAGCCGGGGTGGACATAATAGCACATAATGAAGGCTCTGATCCTTCAGCCGTTGTTTTTGATGCAGTGTCCGCCGCTAAGGCGCGAGGAACGGATATTCTTCTTATTGATACAGCCGGAAGACTTCACAATAAGCAGAATCTTATGGATGAGCTTAAAAAGATGAGAAGAGTGATCTCGCGTGACTACCCGGAGGCAAATGTGGAAAGTCTTATCGTTCTTGACGGATCGACGGGTCAGAATGCTCTTGAACAGGCAAGACAGTTTTCTACCGTGACGGATATAGACGGTATTATTCTCACAAAGCTTGACGGAACCGCAAAGGGCGGTATCGCTATTGCTATTCAGCGAGAGCTGAATGTTCCTGTTAAATATATTGGTGTAGGTGAGAAGATAGATGATCTGCAGCGCTTCGATGCGGAGCAGTATCTGCATGCTTTGTTTGAAAATAATTCCGACGGATCCGATGATGAATAAAAAAATCTTGTCGGATACGCATTTGTTCTTATGACAGTTATTAAAATATTTACAGAGGTTGAATATGGAAAAGATAACCAGAGCTGCCTGCGAAAATGCATATGAGGTGGTAAGCAGGGTAGCAAGAAATACAGGACTTATAGAAAGTGAATATTTCAGTGAGCTTTCCGGAAACAGAGTATATCTCAAACCTGAAAATATGCAGGTGACCGGAGCTTATAAAATAAGAGGAGCTTATTATAAGATAAGCTGTCTTTCGGATGAAGAAAGAGAAAAGGGCCTTATAACCGCATCTGCGGGAAATCATGCGCAGGGTGTGGCTTACGCTGCTAAAGCATACGGGGCAAAGGCTGTCATCGTAATGCCTACAACCACACCGCTCATTAAGATCAATCGTACCAAGAGCTACGGAGCAGAGGTTGTACTTTACGGAAATGTGTACGATGACGCGTGCAATTATGCAATGCAGCTGGCAGAGGAAAAGGGCTATACATTCATTCATCCCTTTGATGATCTTGAGGTTGCAACGGGGCAGAGTACTGTTGCAATGGAAATACTCAAGAGTCTGCCGTTTGTTGACATAATTCTTGTTCCCATAGGAGGAGGCGGACTTGCAACAGGTGTATCCACTCTTGCCAAGATGCTGAACCCGTCAATTAAGGTAATAGGTGTCGAGCCTGCGGGAGCTGCCTGCATGAAGGCTTCTCTTGAAAGAGGAGAAATAACTACTCTTGATAATGTGAATACCATAGCCGACGGTACAGCAGTTAAAACACCCGGCTCAAACATTTTTCCTTATATAAAGGAAAATATAGATGAGATAATGACAATAGAAGACAGTGAGCTTATAGTTTCATTTCTCGATATGATAGAAAATCACAAGATGATCGTGGAAAACAGCGGACTTCTTACTGTTGCCGCATTAAAGCATCTTCCCCGTGAAGGTAAAAAGGTGGTTTCAATTTTATCGGGCGGTAATATGGACATAATCACGCTTTCCTCGGTTGTACAGCACGGCCTTATCGCCAGAAGCAGGATATTTACCGTTTCGGTGCTTCTTCCCGATGTACCGGGTGCTCTTACAAGCGTTTCCGGAATTATTGCCGAGAAGAAGGGTAATATCATAAAGCTCGAGCATAATCAGTTTGTTTCTCTTAACAGAAACTCAGCCGTTGAGCTTATCATTACCATTGAAGCCTTCGGTGAAGAGCATAAGCAGTCTATTATGAAGGTTCTTAAGGAAAAGGGATACAGACCCATCGATAAGAGTCCGAAAGC
>CACYCJ010000080.1 GCA_902772925.1 uncultured Lachnospiraceae bacterium | reverse complement strand
GATATTAAGTAGTCCGGCCTGTTCCTCATATCTTTTATTCATTTCATCTATTATGGAATCGAAAATTGCCTTCTTGTTTTTATAATGCTTATAAAGAGACGGGGCTTTTATTCCAACCTTCTCCGCTATTTCTCCTACATATACATTTGCGTACCCCTTTTGGGAAAACAAAGTCAGAGCTTCATCTAAAATTCTGTGTTTTGTATCCATTTATTATCCACCTCATATTTAGCTAATTCAAATTAGCCACATTGTAAGCTAATTCGGATTAGCTGTCAAGTAATAATTTAATGTAAAGCTTTCCGGATGACTTACGGATATATGTAAGAAATCTGTAAGAATTATTAAGAGTTCTGTAAAGATGTGAAGCAGAAGAGATGATATATTAAATGCATAAAATGAAAAAGGAGACCATAAATCTATGGATACTATACTGAGAACCGAAAAGCTCTGCAAATCTTTTTCAAATGAAGGAAATCAGCAGCATGTAATAAAAAATATGGATCTGGATGTTTTTGAAGGCGATTTTACAGTCATCATGGGATCATCGGGATCCGGAAAGAGCACGCTGCTTTATGCACTTTCCGGAATGGATAAGCCATCCCTCGGTAAGGTTTATTTCGGCGATGAAGAAATATCCGGTTATGACAATGACCGGCTTGCTATATTCCGAAGAAAGCATGCGGGTTTTGTGTTCCAGAGTATCTATCTTTTGGAGAATATGAATGTATTTGACAATGTTATGACCGGAGCACTTGTGGTTCAGAAGAACACTCCGGAGCTGGTGGAGCATGCCGGCAATCTTCTGAAGCAGGTTGGAATATCCGAAGATATGTGGAGGAAATATCCGAACCAGCTGTCCGGCGGTGAATGCCAGAGAGTCGGTATCGTAAGGGCAGTTATCAATAATCCGAAGATACTTTTTGCCGATGAACCAACCGGAGCACTTAATTCGTCATCAGGACAGGATGTTCTGGATATTTTTACAGGGCTTAACAAGAATGGACAGAGCATAGTGATGGTCACTCACGATATCAAGACTGCTCTTCGCGGCACCAGGGTAATCTACCTGAGAGACGGAGGGATAGTGGGTGAACACAGAATGCCTGCTTACGGAACCGGTGACCCGAAGGAACGCAGGGCAGGCCTTCAGCAATTCCTGGATGAGATGGGGTGGTAAATACCATGAATATACTCAGATTATCATTTGCAAATATAAAAAAGCATAAAAAAGAATCAATACTTTTTATGATCCTGATCACCTTTGGAATGGTGATGCTTTCCGCATCTGTTTCATCGGTGACGGGAATCAAAAGGATCACACCGAAAATGGTGGAAGAAAGCGGATGCTTCAGGAATTTTGCTTATGTTAAACAGGATCATTATTCGGATATTTATCTGGAGTTTCTGAGGGAGAGTCCTGATGTGGAAAGCTTTGATCATACAAGCTTTGTTTCGGATAATCTTAAGGTGAGAAAAACGGATGAAGGAGATGTTCTTGCCGACATCACTTTTGTGCCGGTCAGCGGTGAACGCAGGATGGAAAGCTTTAATGCTGACGCCGGTTTTAAGTCAGCTGAGCATCCTATCATTCTTGCTTCTCCCTGTCGTGATTCTTATGAAGTATCGGAAGGGGACGAACTTACAGTATTATGGAACAACAAAGAGTTTACCTTTACGGTTACGGGATTCTATGAGAGCGGTATCTGGAGCTACGGAAACAAGGCCGTGGTCAGCGAAGAAGATTTCAGATATCTGGAAAACTCTATGGATGACCGCTTTGAGATGATAGGCTTTAATACATCCGACGGGGCGGATGATCACTTGGTACTGGATGACTTTAAGGCCTTTATGGAAGAAGCATCCGTAAATGATATGTCAGGTTCCCTATATATGTCCGCTTACGAGGATACAGTATCAAACAACGATATAAATATGTCACTTCTCAGTATTATCATAATGATAATGTCAGCAGTAATAGTAATAGCGATTATGATAATCATAAGGTTCCGGATCGTGAGTGATATTCAGGAACAGATTGTATCAATCGGAGTTCTGGAGGCAATCGGATATACATCAAAGCAGATTGCACTATCTTACATCGCCGAGTATGTAATTATCGCACTTGTCAGTTCACTGGTCGGGATTGTTCCTGCCATGGTGATGGCAAAAGGGCTTCTCAGAAATGCAGCGTCGACAATTTACTACGGTGGTCCTGTAACAGTTCCGGTGCTTCCTGTATTTGTCTGCACCTTGGCTGTAATTCTTTTTGTCGGAGTTACAGCACTCAGTAAAGCAAATTCAGTTCGAAAGTATCCGCCGGTCCTGGCTTTCAGAAAGGGGATTGAAGCTCATAATTTTAAAAAGACAATACTGCCTCTTGATAAGTCAAAAGGCAGTGTGCATATATATCTTGCCGTTAAAGAGCTTTTCCTGAATGCGAAGAACCATATCGGCTTAATGGTATGTATCATGGCATGTACGGTTTTAGTGCTGTTCGGATTTATTCTCGGTTCTTTCTTCGCCAGTCCTGACAGAATACTCGGGTCAGTATGCGGGCATGAGCTATGTGATATCAGAATAGAAACAGTGGGTGAGATGGAACCGGAAGCTTTTGCTGCGGAACTTGAAGGAATGAGCGAAGTAAGGCAGGTTCTGACACCTGCAGTAGGCATTGGTGTAAAGGCAGAATCAGCTAATGCCGGAATGAAGAGAAATGATTATTCTTACGAGCTTGAAGTTTATGAAGATTATTCCGAAACATCAACTATCCTTCTCACGGAGGGCAGGCTGCCGGAACATGAAAATGAAGTGAGTGTGACGGTGCAGTCCGGGAAAACGATCGGAGCCGTGACAGGAGATACCATTACTCTCGAGTATGGAAAAGTAAAGAAAGACTATATTATAACCGGTGTAGTCAATTCGGCGGTGAATCCCAATACAGTCTATATTACTACAGACGGGTTTAAGCGTATGAATCCGGTTTATACACCTTCTGCATTCGATATCTATCTGAATGAGGGAGTGGACAAGGATGAATTCGCGGATATTATCAGGAAGCGTTACGGGAAAGAAATATCGGATTATGCGGATGATAAGATTGAAGGAGAAACTCCGGAAGAAAGAATCAGAAAAACGGCAGAGAAGAAGATAGCTGAGGCCATGACGGAACAGAATGTCAGCTATATGGAATATGCAATCCGTGTAGGTGACAAGATGATCAGCGGCAGCACATCTCTTATGAAGATAAAAAACCTGACCTTTGAAAGAGAGGTAAACGAAGAAATAGCAGATATGCTTCTGGTTTCGTTTGCAGGCATTGCTGCAATCATGATGATCGTATCAGCAGTTATAGTAATACTGATCCTCTCAATTCTGATGGCTTCAACAATCAGGAAACAGTACAGACAGCTTGGTATAATGAAGGGGCTGGGATATACCTCAAGAGAACTTAAGTTTCAGCTGGCATTTCGTATCGTACCCGTTGCGGTTCTGGCAGTTATCTTAGGTACGGTGCTCACAATACTCCTTATGGGAATTGTAAATGCATTTGTCTGCAAGGTAATAATATCGGCATACTCCATAGTATTAATGGATATAGTTATTCTGATCTATTGCTTTGTATGTGCATATATAAGCGCGAGAAGGATAAAAAGAATTTCGGTATATGAATTGATTTCGGAATAGCAGAGGGTGAAAAAATGGCAAAGAAGATAAAAAAACTGTATGCAGGAATGATGATGGGACTTTCTCTGTCACTTCTTCTGGAAGTAATTCCCGCGGAAGCTGTGAGCGGCAGTATCACGGAATACGAATCCGTTGTACGGACAGAGTCGAATACAAATGTGAAAGCCGGCATCGGGGAGAATGCAGATACGGATTCGGATGACTATATATTAAATATCGGATCCGTAAGCAAAATGTACGCAGCCACAGCTGTGATGCAGCTTGTTGAGCGGGGTAAGGTTGAGCTTGATGATCCGGTGACGGATTATATTCCGGAATTTAAACTTGAAGACGCGCGTTATAAGGATATTACCGTGCGTATGCTGCTGAATCATACTTCAGGTCTTATGGGCACATTTTACGGTGGTGCTTTCCTTTTTGATGAAAAAAGTAAAGAGTATCACGATACATTTTTGAAGAGGCTTTCCAAAGAGCATTTAAAAGCTGATCCGGGAGAGTTTAACTGTTATTGTAATGACGGCTTTACATTACTTGAAATCATAGTAGAGAGGGTGAGTGGCCAAAGCTTTACGGATTATGTGGATGAATATATCTGCAAGCCGCTTTCCGTAACTGAAACCGGAAGTGTCTGGAATATGGATATGGACAGGCAGGCACCTATCTATATCAACGGAAATGTCAGGCTGGGGCATGAGTATTGTCAGTTGATCGGAGCGGGAGGAATACTCTCAAATGCATCGGAAGTATGTACATTCGGATCAGCTTTCTTTACCGGAAATGATGTGCTTCTTTCCGGAAAGATGAAGAAGGAAATGGCAGAGAATAACAAGGCCGGCGGCTGTTCGGAAAGCTTCGGACTCGGATGGGATGAAGTGGAAAAGGAAGATTATAAGAAGGCGGGAATTACTGTCCTGTCAAAGGGAGGAGATACGGATTATCAGCATGCCAGTCTTGTGGTTGCACCGGATAATGAAATCAGTGTGGCAGTTCTTTCCACAGGCGGTGGAAGCGGTACAAATGAAAAGATTGCTTTGGCGCTTATGGATGAGGCGCTTTTGGAACAGGGAATCAGTGTGGAGCATAATGATGAAGAGAAGCCCGAACTGCTGAATACGGTGCCTGATGATATCCTGAGGTATGAGGGTTTATATGCAAATACAAATATGACTCTCGATATAAGTTTTCCGGATAAAAAGTATATGCGGGTAGTATCTGTCACTGCCGATCAGGATTTTGAAGAGCAGTTTATGTTTACGGAAGAAAATTCATTTATAAAAATGAATGGTGATGTGGCATCAGGTAATGCTATCGTGGCACAGCCGATGGAGTCGTATTCATTTAAAGAGCAAGACGGGCAGGTCTTTTTAATGGATAGCTTCGGCGGATGTTCACTCTATAAGGTTGGAGACAAAAAGGTGGATCCGGCGGTGCAGAAAGCGTGGGACGAACGCAGTGGTGTAACCTACTATCTGGTTTCAGGGGCATATTCTGATGAGAGTTATTTTATGAACAATAAGATAAAACTGGTTACAAGCAAAGCTGCGCCGGGATTTGTAAACGGATATGTGATGCAGGATGAGAATCATGCGGGATATGACTTTATAATTCCGGGAACCGTATCAAGGGATATCAGTGATCTTCGTATGGAAGAAAAGGACGGAAAAGAGTATCTTTGCCTGGATGATCTTGGCTGGAAATGTATATCCGAGAAAGATATTCCGGAATATACTTCTGAGCTTAAGAAGGTGGACCTTAAGTCCAAAGAAGCAAGCTGGTACAGAATTGATGGAGTGAAAAATGAAACAATCAAGCTGGAAGTTCCGGATGCTGCAGCTGTGTATGTGTTCGATAAATATATGAATGTTAAATATTCCGGCTTTATGAAGGAATATGGGTATAGCGTTCCTCTGCCTGAATATGGTATGATAGTATTCTTAGGAGAAACCGGTTCTACCATTTCTATTTCAAGATGACGATTTTGTCTATAGACTATTAAGAAGGTACGCATATATGGACTACAGGTGTTTGATTGTTGACGATGACATTACCATTGCGGAAAACACGGCAGAATACTTCAATATATTCGACATAAAGACGGCATATGTCACGAGCTATGACGAGGCGATTTCATTTCTCGAAAAAAATGAAACGTCTTTGGTACTGCTGGATATCAATCTGGGTAACAGATCCGGATTTGAACTATGCAAGAAGATACGTCAGGAATTCGATATGCCGATACTGTTTATCAGTGCCAGAAAGAGTGATGATGATATTCTCACGGCCCTTAATATAGGTGGTGATGATTACATCAGCAAGCCGTTTTCAATGAGCATACTTCTTGCTAAGGTAAAAGCGGTTCTGGGGCGCTATGACAGAGCGGTGAGTCTGGCTAATGCTGCCCAAAGCGTATCAGATACAGTTGGTTCAACAGGCACGGAAAGTGCGTCAGGGTCAGACAGCGTATCAGGATCGGATGGAAGAATAATGATCGTCGATAACATCTATCTTGATACTTCTACTCATAAGCTGATAAAGAATGGAGAGGAGACAGCGCTGAAGATCAGGGAATACAATATGCTTCTGTATCTTCTGAAGAACAGGGGCAGAGTCATTACGAAAGATGAGCTTCTTAAGGATGCATGGGAAGATGAATTCATAGGAGAAGGAACTCTTCCGGTTCACGCGAGACGCATCAGAATGAAGCTTGAGGAGGACCCGGATAATCCGAAGATTCTTAAGACTATATGGGGTGTGGGGTATATAGTTGAATGATTAAAGGGTTCAGAAAATTCTTTATATATTTTACAGTGCTTTTGATCGGG
>CACYCJ010000079.1 GCA_902772925.1 uncultured Lachnospiraceae bacterium | reverse complement strand
TGGACTACACAATGAGTGAGCTGGGAGGAGCTACGAACTTCGTTAGAGAGTACACCCTTGCATCAGGCGGACCGTATTGTGATTGCGGGTATAAGAAGAGAAAATGATAAAGAATGGACGGCATGCAGTTGAATTGTTCAAAAAAAGAAAAAGGGATCTCTTACATAGTTTTAATAGCGAGTCTAAATGTGCGTTAAAAATTGAGATTTAGACCAGCTATTATTGACGAGTCTATATTCGTGTGCTATAGTAGTATCCATGAAAAAAGAGTATTTGATAGGAAGAATTGAAGAATGCAAGCGACTGGATCAGTGTATGCGAGAAGATTCGGCACAACTGATAGTTGTTTATGGACGACGAAGGGTTGGAAAGACTTATCTGATAAATGAGTATTTCAACTATTCTTTTGCATTTAAACTTACAGGATCATATAACGAGTCAAAGGCAGATCAGCTTGAACGTTTTGCAATAGAATTAAACAGACATTCAAAAAAAATATGTGATACTCCTAAAAGCTGGAATCAGGCCTTTGAGCAATTAAGAACATATCTTGAGAAACTTCCCAAGAACAAAAAGCAGGTTGTTTTTCTTGATGAATTGCCTTGGTTTGATACGAATAAATCCAAGTTTTTACCTGCGTTTGAATGGTTTTGGAATGATTGGGCATCTACGCAAAGAAACCTTGTTTTTATTATTTGCGGCTCAGCCACTTCATGGATGGTTGATAATATCTCCGACAATAAAGGGGGACTTTTCAGAAGACACACAAGCAGGTTGTATCTGGAACCGTTTTCATTGTTTGAAACTAAAAGTTTTTTGGAACAGAAAGGTATTCATTGGTCTACATATGAGATAGCTGAGTGCTATATGATTATGGGAGGAATACCATACTACTTAAACCTTTTGGATTCAGAGTTATCATACACCCAGAATATTGACAGGCTTTTCTTTAAAAAGAAAGGTGATCTTTGGGATGAATTTGATGTCTTATATAGCACATTATTTTCAAATAACGAGAACTACATAAAGATAGTTAAAGCGTTGAGTGAAAAGAGATATGGATATACCCGTGCAGAGCTTGCAGACAAGGTTAAGATAGCACCGAACGGACGACTTACAAAAATACTGAAAAATCTTTCGGATTCTGGTTTTATCAGAGCAACATCATATTATGGAAATAAAAAGAAGGATACTCTGTATCAGCTTTCTGATTATTATACAAAGTTTTATTTTACTTTTGTGAAAGACAAATATGGTAAAGATCAGCATTATTGGAGTAAAGCAATTGACAATTCCGCTCGTCGTGTATGGGCTGGTCTGACATTTGAACAATTATGTAAAGATCACACGAATCAGATAAAAAATAAACTTGGGATATCTGGGATTATGACAGAAGAATTTGCCTGGTTCACAAAGGCGGACGAAGAATTAGGTATTACAGGAGCTCAAGTAGATTTGGTGATTGACAGAGGAGATCGTGTAATTAATCTTTGTGAAATGAAGTTTTCTGTTAATATGTTTGCAATTAACAAATCATATAATGATGATTTGAATAATAAAAAAGAATCTTTTATAAAGAAAACCGCTACCAAAAAAGCGGTTCAGTTGATAATGGTGACCACATATGGTGTAAAAGAAGGGAAATATAGCAATACAATCGGGGGACAGGTTGTTCTGGATGATTTATTCAAGGAATAATAGAGTCTAAATGTTCACTTCAGAAGAACTTTTAGACGTTATATTTAGGAAATGTGAACCCCCAGACAAACTGTCGGGGGTTCTTTATGTATGACGGGGATATAGATAAGAAAAAATATTTCGAAAATACGACATATTGAGGGGGTTCCCTCTTTTTTTAGAATTATGCAAGAACATAGTTATTCTCAGATGTAAGGGCATTAACAAATTCAAATAAATCGGGGTGTGATATGAATGAAAGAGCCTGCACAGGATAAATCTGATATGATTGAAGAACTGAAAGCCAAGGTATTGGCGCTCACTGACGAAAACCGACTTTTGAAGCAACGTATGGATGAAGCCGGTATTTCGTATGCCGATATTATTGCTGATAACGGTGGAGATGCAGCAGGATTATATGATCCGGATCAGGGTGCACGGATAAAGAAATTTGAGATTACCGATAAGGTTGCAATTGATTTCTTTATGATGTTCTGCCGTGGCAGAAAAGATGTTTATGACCTACGTTATACGAATCCAAAGACCGGCAAAATACTCTGCCGCTTATAAAGGCTCATATGAATGGAACAGATCCGAATGGAAATGATGTAGTAGCGATATATCCTATGCTTGAAAACAATCTTTGCCAGCTGCTTGTGTTTGATTTTGATAATCATGCAAAAGGAGCAGAGCAGGATGACTATGCAAATGTTGATGATAGTTGGAAAGAAGAAGTAAATGCATTGCGCCACATTTGTGAGAATCTGGGTGTGGAAGCCGTTGTAGAGAGATCAAGATCCGGATGTGGTGCGCATTTGTGGATTTTTTTTAAGGAAATGGTTCCTGCCAGATTGGCAAGAAGATTTGGTTTTGCCTTGCTTGAAAAGGGGGCAGAATCCGTTAATCTTAAATCATTCAAATACTATGACCGGATGATACCAGCTCAAGATGCTCTTCCTGAGGGTGGACTTGGAAATGTTATCGCCATTCCGTTGCAGGGGTTGGCCTTGAAGTCGGGGAACAGTGCTTTTGTAGATGAAAATTGGAACGCCTATGAGGATCAGTTGAAAGTTCTTGCCGGCACAAGACGTTTGACAAGACAGGAGATCGAAGATTATCTTTCTTCATGGTATAGTGCAGGTGATACATGCGAAGATGACGGGGATAATACACCATGGGCCAAGAACTCCGAGATTAAAACAGACGGTGTAAAAGGTGTTGTTCACATCGTGTTGGCTGATCGAATATATATAGATTCTTCGGGAATGTCCAATAAGACAAAAAGACAGCTTCGCCGTATGGCTACATTTTCAAATAAGCAGTATTTCCAGAATCAGGCGATGGATATGCCGAACTATGATACATCCAGATTCATTTATCTTGGAAGCGATGAAGGGAAATACATTGTCTTACCTCGTGGATTACGTGAAGAAATTATAAAGAGGTTTGATAAAGCCGGGATAATCTATAAAATTGAGGATAAGAGGACCGAAGGTAAAAAACTGAATATTTCCTTTAAAGGGAGTCTGCGTGAATCCCAGATTTCTGCTGTAGAAACTATGCTAAGAAATGAAACAGGTATACTTCATGCCTCAACAGCATTTGGTAAGACAGTAGTCTGCTGTGATATGATTGCAAAAAGAAGTTTAAATACCTTGATACTTGTAGACAAAGCGGATCTAATGAATCAATGGCTTAAGCGTTTGGACGATTTCCTTGAAATCGATGAGGAACTTCCGGAATATCAGACGAAGACCGGACGTACAAAAAAACGAAAGTCATTGATCGGTAATCTTCAGGGATCGCATGATACACTGACAGGGATAGTGGACGTTGCAATGATACGTTCACTAAAGAAAAAAGACGGATTTCACCCTATGCTGAAAGAGTATTCGCAAGTATTCTTTGATGAAAGCCATCACGCGGCCTCTGATAGTGCGATAGAAGTACTTCAGGAGATAAATGCGAAATATGTGTATGGAGTAACGGCAACTCCGAAACGTGGTGACGGCAAGGAGAAGATAAATGAGTTTCTACTTGGTCCTATAAGATATAGGTTTACGGCAAAGGACAGAGCTGAGGAGCAGAATATAGATCATTTGGTATATCCTCGTTTTACAAAAACGGTAAAGTCGCACCATTTGTCAAAAACACCATATGGCAATGATGCATTTGAATTGATAAGGGATAATGATGTTCGTGACGATCAGATTATCAGAGATGTAGTGGATTGTGTACAGTCCGGAAGAACTCCTGTCATTTTGACAAAATATGTTGACCATGCAAATAAGCTCTCTGCGAGGCTTAAGACATATGCGGACAGACTGATCCTGCTGACGGGGGCAAATGGTACCAAAGCGCGAAGGGCACAGGTAGATGAATTGAATACGGTTGATGATACAGAAAGCCTTATTCTTGTTGGAACAGGTTCTCTGCTTGGTGAGGGCTTTGATTTTCCGAGGCTTGATACGTTGTTCATGGCGACACCGGTTTCGGGAGAAAATGTAGTGGAACAGTATGTAGGCAGGCTTAACAGGGATTATGAGGGTAAAGAAAATGTAATAGTATATGATTATGTGGACAGCCACATTCCGAAATTCGATAAAATGTATGCGGCGCGGCTGAAAGCATATAAAAAGATTGGATATGAGCTTTGTGTTAGTATGGATGGCGAAAAGCAAAAAGCAAATGCAATCTATGATATGGAAAACTATGCTGAAACCTATTGGAGGGATCTTGAGGAGGCTAAAACTACGGTAATTGTATCCAGCCCAAGGTTAAACAATCAAAAGGTTAACCGTATTATCGCAGTGCTTGGAAAACGGCAGGAACTGGGCATTAAGGTGACGATTGTGACATGGCATCCCGACGCTTATAAATATGGAAGAGATGATACTCGTATGGAGCTAATGGAAAGACTTCGCAAGGCAGGATTTGAAATCAGACTTGTGGAGGAATCGTGTGAGCATTATGCTGTAATTGATAATGAAATTGTTTGGTATGGGAGCATGAATCTGTTGTCAAAGGAGGATGCTGAGGATAACCTGATGAGAGTTTGCAGTAAGGATATCGCTGCAGAACTTTTGGAAATGACATTTGGATTTGAGGCAAAAATGCAGGTATGGTAATCTGCAATCTGAATATGGTAGAGAAGACACGGAGAAGTGTCATCAAAATATATCCAAAATAATGTTTACAAACACTCTTTTTTAGAGTGAAATAATGTTTATAAACATTATTTTAGGAGGGATTCAATCAAACAGAAGAGCAAAGGAAATGGATTTTCATACTAAACGACTAAACGTTTTTTGATAATGAGTCTAAATGTGTGATAAAATTGAGATTTAGACCGGCAATAATGATGACACGGGGACGGTTTCGATGACACAGGGGACGGGTCCACAGTCACCTTTGGTGACAGATAGACCCGTCCCCGAGTCATCTACACCGTCCCCGTGTCTTCTCATAGCACTTGCGAAATATCTGCCTTAGTTGTATAATCTACAGGACTATGTAATCAGAAAGAAGAGTCAGAAGGGATAGCCGCATGGAAAGTGTATGCGTACTGATGTCGACCTATAACGGCGAAAAATATCTAAGGGAGCAGCTGGACAGTATCCTTGCTTCGGAGGATGTGGAGCTTACCAT
>CACYCJ010000078.1 GCA_902772925.1 uncultured Lachnospiraceae bacterium | reverse complement strand
TTGCAGTTGCCTCAACAACATCTTCTATGTCATCTGGCAAGGCAGGGAAGAAGTCATAACCAGTTATGCGTTCAACTTCATCAACAGTATTAACAAATTGATCTCGCTTTTTCTTTCCTTCGTTATTCCTTATCACGAAACCAATTGCTGCAGGTTTTGGATTCATACGCAGAACGACTTTGAAGAATGCCTCAGGCACAACAACTTTGTTTAGTCCAATAGTTTCATGGTCCTTATTAAGAAGAATAGGTCCACAGACAATATACACATCGCCGTATTTCTTTGCCCATTTTCTGCAGTCACGCTCTATCACATTCCATACCCCACTGTTCAGCTCCTGATTCTGCGGACAGATATTGGTGAGCAAATTTGATTCCTGCATAGCTTTTTCATCCCATTTATTATCACCTGCAGGACACATGTGCCCTCTCGACCACCCGCTTCTCCGATAATCTTCATTAGTTGCCCTGGGAGCAGGTACATCAAGGTCTTCATAAAAGCTTTTTTCTCTTGCTATTTCTCCATCTGCGTGCTCAGCAGTCAAATGCCAGGCGACCCAGTTGGGACACTTTGTTTCCGAATTGTAAGAAGTGATATAAGACTCCCTCTGCAGGACACTTGTATATGGTTCTGTATATGTAAGATCTACCTGTATATCTTTGTCAATATGTATTTCCTCATCGGCATAATCTTCATAACTCTCATGAATCACATTCTCAGATGAAGCAAAAGAAATAATCCTGTGCCCTGATTTGTGAACACAAGATACAAGTACCACAACACATACTATAGCATAAATGACTTTTCTTTTCATCACAGTCAAGCCAAATCCGATTGCCTCTAAAAAGAACTAATTAAACTCGATGATATTGTTATTATAGTCAATTGTCACCTTACCAAACTTGCTTAATGCCGTTTGTCCCAATAGTAAAGGTGCTTGGATATTGTCCACGATATTAGCCTCAACATCTCTTAATACTATTCCTCCAATCTCTACAGTATGGAGCCGTATAATAGTACCAACAGAGATTCCGCCTGTTGCATCTTGGAATTGCTGTTGCCCTACAAAATCGTCTTGAGTTATCTGTCCCTGACGCAACATTACCAATGCTTCTGCTGACGACAAACAAATACTCGACGCACCAGTGTCAAATATAAATTTCAAATCGAGGCCATTAACTTTTATGGGGACAAGAAACACGCCACCCGCCTTTTCCATTCGCACCTTAGTGTGACCTTTTACCTTATGTTCCGGAATGTTCGTCTGATCTTTCTGCTCTATATTATTTGTATTTCTGCTTGAATCATAAGCATTAGGCATATGCCCAGACTTATGTGCACATGATACCAACAGGGCAAACGACAGTAAGCATCCGCAAATAGTAGCGGTATTTTTTTTCCTATTATTTCTCTGCATCTTCAATAATATTTTTGGGTATGATATGTATTACAAATCTCTGATTCTCAACTTCCTTATCTCCACGCTCTCGCATCAAAGTTTTGTCTAACTCATCAAAACGAGATGTTTCCTCTCCTCCAGTATATCCAAAATTATATCTGCCATCACCACTGCCTGCAATTTGTATTTCACAATTGGCACCAAAGTCTATATGACAAATGTCTTTCCAGAATTTCATCAAAGTTAGTGCACGTTGAAAACTTAAACTATAATTCAAATCGGTTTGTTTGATAGAGTTTCGAGAAGCTTGTCCCTCAATAATCAGCAAATACTTATTGTCGTTTCTTGATAAGAACTGTTCCATCTCCATTCCTGCTTTATGTAAACTTGCAGTATCGGTCTCCAAGTCAATAAGACTGGATTTTGACTCCTGAAAGAAACATTTTACATTTAACACGTATTTCTTGTATTCTGGTTTATAAGCATAGTATTGCGAACGTTCTAGCTCTTTAGTGGAAGCTTCAACTTTCTTGATTTCTTCTAATTGCTTCTCTGTCGTTTCCATCCTCTTATGCAAAAGGACTATAACAAGAATGAAGAGAGTCAACATAATAAAGAAAAGACTCGTCATCAAGTCTGAATAACTTGTCCAGAAAAAAGATTCTTTCTTCCTTGCCATAATTAATTATCTCTATTTACGACTAACAACCGAATCTAACATTGCCGTATCAGCAACAACAGAATCATTCACAACTTGCTCTTGGTAGTCTTTATATTGTTGTTCAACATCAGGTACCTGTTCATTATTGTCAACAAACCAAATATTGTGAACAGTATTTGCAATACAAGCAATAGCTATCAGAATAGCACAAACGACAACTATCCAACTTGTTTTGGGCTGTTTCAATTCTATTCCAACTGGAACTGTAGATTCGTTTTGTTTGCTTGCCTTTGCATATTGGATAAGAGTCTCTCTCGTAGATAATATAAAATTTGAATACAGTTGACTGTTAGACTGCTCTAGTCGAACTATCATTTCATCTATCTTTTGGGGTATCTCCGACACATCAGCCAGTCGCTGTTCTAGCTGCGGCATTTCACTCAACTGAGTTACGAACTGTGCCTGTAATTCCTTATTAATCTGTTCAAACGAATCTCTTTCATCCTTCAATATTTGCTTAAAGTCCTCAGCCTGCTGTACAAGAATGGTGTTCAGCTCATCTACATTGGAGTTTGTCGACTCCTTCATTGAACGAAGTGCTTCTCTTAAGGTGATGTCAGCATCAGCGGAATCCCTAGCAATTTCCTCTTTATGACGCATAAAGAACTGCTGGATTTCTTCAAGCACATGCAATCTATCTGATTCTGACTCAAATTGCTTGGTGAACTTATGAATGGCATCTGTGTAGCCGTGAATGTCATTAAGGTATTGATTGAAGGCTTCAAGTTTGTCTGTACATTCTTTTAGTTCCTTCAG
>CACYCJ010000077.1 GCA_902772925.1 uncultured Lachnospiraceae bacterium | reverse complement strand
TTAAACTTTACCTTGAACTTACTGTTTGGTTTCGTTCTTCCGAAACTCTTCTATCGGATTTCTCCGAATCGCCTTAAAGGCTTTTTTAAAAGAATTTTCGGGGTTGTGATATTATTAAGTTGTTAAAGAACTGTTTCTTTCTGTCTGTCGTTTTTTCGCGACAGCTTTGTTATATTATCACTTTGACTTGACCTTGTCAACAACAAATTTGATTTTTTTTAAATCTTTTTTTGAATGCTTTCGAGGTCGTTTCTCACAGCGACTTTGCAATGTTAACACAAAGAATTTAATTTGTAAAGCACTTTTTTATATTTTTTTTAATATCTGTTATGAACCTTTTCGGCAAAGCACAAAACATCGTTGAATTCAAGCGTTTCTCCCTTATCTGTTACCGCAAAACCATTCATTCTTCCGAACACCTGGTGTTGATCACTTACAACAAAAAGGTAGTCAAGCTTTGCAGATCTATCGAATATCGGTTTAAAACTCATTTCAAATCTTCCGTCTGAAGAAGTCATCTTCCACTCAGACATATAATCCGGAGCCTTCATATTCTTAAGGCTCTTATCGCCGGGAATACCGAAATCAACATCATCTATCTTATGTACCACTCCATCGATTATAAGCGCATTCTCCGTAGCCTTAGTTGTATCGCCGAAACCATAGCCTATATTAAATCCGACTGTATGTCCGTCGATCACAGTATTTCCATTCCCCCAATACCAGGTATTATCATAGGTCCATACTCCTCTTCCCCAGTCCAGCGTTGCGAAATCATATTCCGGATTAAACCTGTAGTACTTTCCGTCTATCCTGATTCCTCCCGAAGCCCTAAGACAGTTCAGCTTCTGATTAAGATAGAATGACCCCTTGCTTTTCCATGGTGTAAGTATATTCACAGACTCCATCTCAGGCTCCTGAAGTTTAATACTTGCCTCAAGAAGCTTTCCGTCGACAAAATCATTAAACCTGCACTTGATCTGCCTGTTTTCTATATTTTTATAAAATCGCATTTTAAGCCTTGAGTCGTTGTATCCGACATGCCCCTGATACGAAGCCTTGGGAAACGAAAGTCTTCCCATAGGAAGAAAGTTTATCAATGTCTCCGTATGTTCAGCCGGACATTCTTCATCCAGATTTATGAGTGAAACGGACTGAAGCCCCACATAACCGTCGTCGGAAATTGTAAAAGCAGCTGCAAAGCTTTCTGTCCCGTCCTTTTTCCCGTCATGAATAACAATATAATAGTCCCATTCCTTTATACGGAACTTGGGAGCCTTTATCTCTTCTCTGTTATATCTCCATACAGGCTTTCGCGCCCATCCGGCCTCCTTTATCTCGCCTTTATAATTCAGAAGCTTCTGCTCTTTCGTAACCTCATGATTTCTCATACCCGTTTCCTCCTTATCATGCGCTCAGCAGCAAAAACCGCAAATCCCGCAAGAATTGCAAATAATGTTATCAGCAAAGCTCTGTTCGTCATCCAATAATGTGTCCCCGAATGATTTAGAACTGCTATATACCACAAAAAAGGCAGGCAGCCCCACGCTGCTGTTGAAATATAAATATATAATCTGTTACTTTTGCTTAGCACCTCGGGATATTCTTTTTCAGACATTTTCAGACGGCCGGCTCCCGCCAAGGCCCCCAAGATTACAATAACCGTTACAAAAAGCGCCAAAGCAACATACACGGTTTTATTCTCAAAAAAAGCTTTTACATTTAAAAGAATCGCGTTTCCTGCCGTTATAGTCTTTTCGTCGAAGTAATCGTAGTTCCCGGTTCTTTTAGTGATCATTTCCCTTGCATCACTCACCACATCCCTGTTCAGGATGAATGTGGCTGTGACCCATTTCATTATCCACATTCCGGCATAGCCGAATGCCCAAAAAAGAGAGCTTATAATCTGACTCAAAAATATCGGTTTAAAGGACTCGCTGCTTTTTTCCCTGCAAAACCAAGCCAACCCTGAAAATATCAGCATCGTGCCGAGCGGAAATACGGGATAAGTTAAAAGATCCGTGAATGCAGTCATTATTCCCACAAAGAAGAACGCCGCGATTGTCCACAAGTATCCCTTCCATGTATCATTACCTTTGCATACTATAATTATGGTACCGATCTGCATAAGGTAAAAACATACGGATAGCTGAAGCGACATACATATCGAAACAGGATTTGCAGCTATAAGAAGTGCAACATAAGGAGGAAGAGCTATCTTCAAGCCTCTTATATAAAGAAGATATATAACCATAGCTGATGTAAGCACCAAAAATACGGCATTCAAAATCCTTATCCCTTTATAGGAAAGAAACTGAAGAAGCAGCTTTAGCAAAGGAATCGTCCCGTGCCAGTAACGAGGGTACTCGTATACGCTGTCAAACTCCACGCCCTTAGAATAATGATCTATAAGAGAATCAAAGGGTTCTCTGCCTGCTATCAGCTCATTCGGGACCAGCATGGCAGATGATTTTTTCGAATCATGCCCATCGTATGATGCCTCGAGAAGCATCAATGAATCAGTATAATTATCAATGGTACTACCGAAGATTTTCGGTCTCACGCCTTCTTTTTCCATTACAGAAGCCGCTCCGGGCATGCCTTCCCTGATATTTTCGACAGGGAGAAGGTATGATAATCCCATAAGAGCCGTGCCCGCAAATGAAGCGACCGGCAATGCAATTATAAATATCAATACTGCGATTATATACTTTTTATAGCTTTTTTCCTTTTTATCCAATTCAAAACCTGTTCATTTATGTTCTTCTATTTTCCGGTCATCTCTTTAATCTCGTCATAGATAGCTTTAGCACAAGCCTCAGCCTCCGCCTTGCCGTACAGATAATCATCGGCATTAGTTTTAAAAGCCGTGATTATATTGTCATTTTCAAGCTCCGGCTGCATCAACTCCATTTCGTCTCTATCTTCCAGCATCTTTTCGTTTGACCTGTATCCGAAGTTATCTGTCTGTCCGTTTTCCTGCAAAGCCTTTATGGCACTCTTACTTACCGGAACCCCCTTTTCGGTCCCCTGAAGCACAGCCATCTCAGGATCATTGAGAAGATAATTAAGCAATCTTGCAGCTTCATCGGGATGCTCGGTAATGTCACTAATGGCATACATCGTAGCCGGCTTAATATATCTTCCGCCTCTTTTCGCATTATCGGATGCAGGATAATCACCTACAACTACATTTGCCCCCTCTTCACTAAGAGGCTGGCAATATTTATCGGCATCACTTACCCAGCATATGCTTCCGGCAACCTTACGATTGATAAAATCTCCATTGGAAAAATCATCAATGTGCATCATAACTTTTTTATCTATCAGTTCTTTATAAAACTCCAGCATGTATTCTATGTCATCGGCGGATACATTAATCGTTCCGTCTTCCTTGAAAAATGCTTTTCCGCGGGTCTGCTCTAAATATGCATTCAAAAGTAGAAACACATGCTTCTTCGCCATTCCGAGCACATAAACATCATCCTTACTCATAACCTCAGCAGCAGCATACAGATCGTCCCATGTTTTCGGAAGCTCAAGTCCGTAAGAATCAAAAATATCCTTATTGTAGAAAACGGTAGATGTATTCAGCGCTATAGGAAGAGCATTCAGCTTTCCGTTTACGGTTCCGTATCCCAGATCATCTTCTGTAAAATTTGACAGATCGATGATATCCGAAAGCTTACTGAGATCATAATATCCGTTTCCGTCGGGAGAATACTGTTTTAACCACGCAAAGTTGATCTGCATTACATCAGACTCTGTATTCGAATACATAAACACTTTATTTCTTCGTTCGTAGCCATCCCAAACCCCGTAACGATAGGACACGCGGATATCGGGATTTTTATCCATAAACCGTCCTATACCTTCGATAGTATAGAGATGTCTCACATCATTACCCCACCAGGAGCATGATATTCCTGTCTGATTTTTAATCTCTACATATTCTTCCTTTGCCTCGCAGGCACAGAGTACAAAGCATACTGCCAGAAGAAATGCAACTGCTGCCGTTATCTTCGCCTTATTTTTCATCGGCATCACCTCCGGCATCCTTATAATGCGTCACACTGCCTTTTCCGTTTTGCTTTGACTGATACATCGCATTATCGGCCTTCTTGTACATTTCTTCGAAGGATTCGACATTCCGTGTGACCAAAACACCTGAACTGAGCGAAAGCGAGCATTCCTTCTTTTCACTCTCAAATGTTTTATCAAAGCTCTCATAAAGCTTATCAAGCAGCTCGTCAAAGATTTTCGTCACTGCTTCCTTTTCTTCTATGTAGTAATTCTTATAAACGGCAAATTCATCTCCGCCTATCCTGCCAATGGTAAATGTGTCGTCAAAGCCTTCCTTCAGAAGCTCCGCCATTTTTACGATCACCTCATCACCCTTGGCATGGCCCAGATTGTCATTGATCTGTTTGAAATTGTCCATATCAAACATGGCAAAAACGACATTCATTTCGTTTTCGCCTGCTTTCAGTCTCTCGCTTACAATGCTTTCAAAGCTCGACTTATTGATAAGCCCCGTCATCTGATCGGTCATAGCCTTCTGATTCAGAATGCTGAGCTCACCGCCTATAGGTCTGGTTATTCTTCTTGTTATGATCAGGGAAATGATTATGAAAACAGTACTAAGAACGATTGCAACAAAAATGCAGATATTTTTCAGTCTCTCAGTGGATCTGAGGATCGTGGTATTCGGAAGCGAACACACTATCTTCCATCCGTTTTCACATTTGTTTACGGTTGATATGTAATCAGCTCCCATATAAGCCATATTTTCATCCGATTCAGCCACATTTTTTAATTCCTCAGGAATATCCCGGCTGATCTCGTCTCTGACCGTGGAGTATAATATTTGATTGTCGGAATCCACGAGACGGATTATCATTTCACCAAGCTCATCAGGGCTTCTGAACACATTATCCAGCTCGTCGCTGTAAAACGAAGCTACAAGCACAGCATTCTCATTCAGCCTCTTGGTATAATAGAGTCTTTCGTGATTTCCTTCTATGCCGAAGGACCATCCGTCATGAGTTTTTTCGTTTTTAATGGTTGATGCAAACGCGTCATACATTCCGCCCGAAGGAAACATGGCATCTGTAACCTGAGATATCAGTCCGACCCATTTATCGTTAGAATAAACAATACCGAAATCAGCGAAGTTTTTCATAACTCCGAGATCCACTATCTTACTCTCGATAACCTCTTCACTTTTGATTATGTCGTATTCCTCCAGTTTTTCATCGGTAGCATCAAATGCATAATACGCTTCATCCGAAAAAATTAGAGCCGCGGTGTCCTCCACCTCAGTAAGATAACTGTCAATATTAAGTCTCAGCTGTTCTGAATTAACGGCAATAAGACTTACCATCTGTCTTTTCATTGTCCTGTCGGTAACAGTCAAAAGAACCGTAATGGTAACAAGAGTAATAGTCAGTATGATCGCAGCCAAAATGATGATCAGGCTGTACTGTAATCTCTTAACACTACTTTTCATACGCATTTCCTAAATCTACGGAAGCCATTCGATTTCCGTTACATAAAACACTTCACAGGCTCCATCACCTGTATCCTCTCTTGTGGTACTGCTGTTCCAGGTAAAAATATGCCCTTTATCGTCAACTGCAGAGATGTCTACAAGATACCCCTTCATATGGAGGCAGTCACCTACTTTTACATGCTTTACCTCATCCCATATGATATCTGTCGCGGGAATGATATGTGTATTTGCAGATTGACTGTTTACACCGTACTCTCCTCCGACATCTATGATGTCATCATATGCCGAAACATGCCAGCTGTACCACCTTCCGGATTGTGACCAGTTATAATCCACCTCTTTATTGGTCGCAGCCACACCTCCCCACGCGAGAGCAAAATCGCGCGGCGAAAGCTTATCACCGATGCTGTAAGGCACATAGTCATGCGTGCTCACAACAAGCGCCTTAATGTCATAAGCATATTTAAAGCTTATCGTCACATTGTATCCGCTCTTTTCAAAGGAAGTCAGTCCATCCGCTTCAGTCTGTATCGGAACCGGAAGATTGTCCACGGAGCGCTGTTTTCCTCTGCTGCTGAAATAAACAAACACCAGAACAATAACAGACAGTGACAGTATGATGATTATCAGTTTTCTTGCTGAATCGGATTTTCTCATAGGCATTCCTGTATCATTATCAAAACGTCCTTAAAGTTCTTCAAAAGATAATTCACGAAAAACATATGTATATTATATGAAAATATCGATACATGGGCAAGCGGATTTATACAGAATCATCTATAATGTTTTAAGAAAAGAAGAGGCCGCTGCATATACATGCAACAGCCTCAGTCTGTCTAAATATTAAATTGTTACTTCGTTACGAATTCCAACCATCTTATCTGCTGTAGAATGCAACGCCCTCGTCTTTCCAGCCTGCTTTAACAAGATTCTGAACTTCTGTCTTGCTGAGAGTGAAGTGATG
>CACYCJ010000076.1 GCA_902772925.1 uncultured Lachnospiraceae bacterium | reverse complement strand
TAATGACTCCTGCCGGATGGTTAAATTGTATCAGTGACTTGTCGCCAGTTTCTCTGAACTTGACTCGCTCCACGAAATTAACCTGCATCTTAGTGCAGCAACCTCCGCTTCACCGCTATCTAAGTGTCACAGCAAGAGCCATTATATAGCATTCATTTTTTTATTGCAAGAAGTTTTTTTATTTTTTTCTTAATCTTTTTTATCTTACCTACTTTTTAATCTGATTTTTCTCCTGAGCCGCTTTTTTCTGTGATTTTTGTGATATCAGGTTCTTTCTGTACTCTGCCGATTCCTTCTGTCTTACGGAATTTTTAGTTTCTTTACGAACCTGAGCCTTGTATTCATCCTTAATTGATGCATTTGTCACAACAGCTCTTGTTCCGTCGTTATTTCTCGGAAGAAGCTTAGCTTCCTTTCCGTTGATATATCCTTTTGTTTCGGGGCAGACCTTCTTTCTGATCTTTGTTATATACGGATCAGCGTTAAGTGACAGGATCTTATTTTTAGAATAGTTTACATCGGCAGCAGTGGATATTCGTTTTGCAAATTCCGAAAATGATTCATTCTTCATTCTGTGATAGTAACTGTCATCTGCCCTCTGTACAAGATCTATGGATCTGAGAACAGAGCATTTATATTCGCCGTTGGAGGTTTTGGAATTCTTCCTTATAGTCTCTTCATTTTCAAGTCTTTCATTGATCTTCTTAACTGCGTCGGCCTTGTAATTCCTTACTACGGAATTTTCCATATCCTTCATAGCCTTGTTGAGCTTATCATAGGCATCAACGGCTGCCTTAATTCTGGGCTGCTCGCGCTTTTGCTTCTTATCATCCTCTTTTCTGTTTACATCTTCCTTAAGCTGTCTGTCCTTGCGTTTAAGATACAGATCGATCTTCTGCATAGCATCCTCGGCAAGTCCCATTAGATTATTAAGGTCTTCTACATCCGAAATCCTGTCATTGTCAAAAGCAATTGCGCGCTCATTTAATGTCTTGAGTGATTCGAGCATTTCATTAAATCTGCCCGAAGACTTGCCCCACATAAAGAAGTCAACATCATCTATGGATTTATAGATTTCCTTTACTGCATCTATGAAATCCGAGGAGTTAACCTGAATATTTGCTTTTTCAGGATCTTCCTCCCTGATGACCTTCATTGACTTTATGCCCAGCTCAGTTGCGCTTACCGGCCTTTCAAGCACCGTCGCAAGATTCTTGATTATAACAGACTCCTTATCATACTCAAGATACTTTGCCTTAACTTCTTCGAGCATTTTCTTTCTTTGCTCAGGCGAACTAACCTTCATTTCGGAAAGCTTTTTAACAGTGCTCTCTAACCCCTTGTATCTTGCCTTTGCCTTATCTCTCTCTGCCTTCGGATTTGTCTTGTCATTCATGATGACTTTATCGCTTTCAAAAGCGCTCTCTATCTCATGAAGAACTCCAAGATCACCTACAGCCCAGCCGTTTTTCAGATATTTCTTCTCTGTAGCAGCCATTTTTTCAAGCTTTTCACCAAGAGGCTTCTTCCAGCGCGTATCCAAAAATTCTATTGAATGAGCAGCGAATACTCCGTTATCCTTAACAAGCTCATCATCTTTATCTATATTCTGAATATTCTTGGCATGTTCTTCTAATTTTGTAAGATAATCAAAATATGACTGCTTATACTCATTTACCTCTGTAAGGTTCGGCTCTTTAATGTTTGCATACGGAATAGTCTTTTCCACATAGAATTTCTGGGCAGTTTCCAGAACCTTCAGGAAATCATATTTTTCCATAAGCTGCTCAAACTTATCTTCATCCGTTTCCAGTACACGCTTTCCGTCTTCGCCAATCTTGTCTGTGGCAAAAGAATTATAAGGAAACGAAAGAAATACCGAATTTGCGATCATAAAATATGTCGGGTCCATTTTCACATATTCAGGCATCTTTTTATCTCTTGAAAACTGAATATTATTCTTTAAAGCCACCTTAAATCTATGTTTTGCGCTCTTCTCATCTATATCTGCCTTAATTGATGTATCGACATAGCCCTCAACTTCTTTTGATCTGTCAATTAAAACCTCTTCAATATTGGTTTCATTTCCCTCTAAGTCGATTCCTTTCAAAGGCGCCTTGCTCTTACCCTTAGCACCGGCGGTACTGAGCGGATAGAACACTCTGTCTTCCATCTTCGCAGGATTCAGAGAAAAGAGCGTGGTCGTCTCAGTCCTGATATCATCTGTTCTTTTGTCAAGTTCTTTATTATCTATTATTTCACTGTAGCTGAATACATTATTCACACTGTCGAGGATAAACTCACTTAAAATATAGCCGTCATCCTGAGCAGCATCACTTCCGGTGTTGATCTCATTTATATTGATTTCGTTTGTACCTTTCTCGTTTGTATTAATCTCGTTTGTATTAATCTCGTTTGTATTGATATCAAAGTTATCTGATTCTCTCATGGCGCTCCTCCTATATAATAAATCCTTTTAAATGAGCTGTTTCTTGTTTACAGTGGTCAGTATACATTATCAAATATAACAAAAGTGCAACATTTTTAAAAAAATTTATATTTTTACCGACGACCGTCCCTATCGGATGATCTTCCGCCTCTGTCGTCAGAACTTCTGCTTCTATCGTCGGAGCGACGATCCCGGTCATCATATCTTCTTCCGGAGGATGTTCTTCCTCTTTCCGTATCCCTTCCGGAGGATGTCCTTCCTCTTTCCGTATCTCTTCCGGAGGCTCTGTTCGATGAAGCTCTTCTTCTGTCATCATTATCGGATCTTCTTTCGCTTCGGCCGGAGCCGCTTCCGCCGCGACTTCCATTGCTGCGGCTTACACCACTTCCACGACTATAGTCACTGCTACTTCCACGACTATGGTCACTGCCGCTTCCACGACTACGGTCACTGCCGCTTCCACGATTGCGGTCACTGCCGCTTCCACGACTTCCTCCTTCATCAAGGTATCTGTCCGATTCCCGTCTCCTTCTCGCCTGTTGCCGTCTTTTCCTCTCAAGCTGTCTCTTTCTTTCCTGCTCGGCGTTATAATACATAAAGCCTGCTACTGCAAGGACCAGAACTACGATGACAACGATCACTATGATAATTATCTTAAGAGCAGAAGATTTTTTTGCTTCCTTCTTTGCGGCCTCCTCGGTTGATGCTTTTTTTTCCGCTTCCTCCCGCGCCGCGACTTCTTCAGCCGCCTTTCTTGCCGCCTCCTGTTCACTGGCTATCCTGGCTTCCTCTTCCTGTCTTGCAATTTCTTCATAGGTTGTTATATGCTCCAGCATATCATTTCCGGTATCCTCACCTACGGTTGAACGATATAAGCCGAAAAGCGAGCAGTTGATCTGTCCGGCCTTGGGGTCGTTAGGATCATCGGAAACATAAAACCAGCACCACTGCTGTGACTCGTGTCTCTTGTAAGCTGATGATGCCACCTCTACGGCTGTCTGTCCGCCGAATTTTGAAAGCGGCTGTCTCAGATCAAGCGTAATGAGATTCGTTTCATACAGATGGAAATATGCCTTGGGAACATCCCATGTTCCGTACTTGTCGGCAGATTCGGGATGAAATGAGGCATCATTTGCATTATCAACTGCCTCGGCAACCGCATTTGCCAGAAGAATGTGTCCTCCGTGACCGTATTCTCCGTTGAAATCCTGAGTTATCACAACCTGCGGTTTAAAGCGTCTTGCCATTTCGGTTGTCCAGCCGACAACCTCATCATAATTATATACGGTTTTGGCACCTTCAAGGGACGTAGCATAAAGATCCTCAAAGGGTCCTACAACCGGATAGTTTCTGACTCCTACCACCCAAAGTCCGTCCAGCTTTTCATGTTCTCTGATTATGGCGGCATTCCAGTAATTAGTCATATATACGACCTCAGCCGAAAGCCCCTGCTCTCCCGCATATGTCGCAAGAGCTCCTCCGAGGAAGAGTATCTCGTCATCGGCGTGCGTCGAATAAACCAAAAGATCTGCTTTTTCGCAAACAGGCTCCCAGACCTGAACATCATCGGGGAGCTGTCCCTCGGAATAAGCAGAAATATTACATATGGCTTCATTGCTCCTGAGATTCATAGTGCAGGAATTCGAAGAACCGTCCAACTTGACAAACTCGTGCAAAAATCCGTTGGTTCCGCATTTTATACTTTCCGAACCGTTCTCTAAGTCCCATTCTCCGGGAACCTTGTACCATTCAATATAAATACCGTAAATGTTCTGATCCGCCTTTATCGTAACGGGATCGGTCGCATTTACGGATACATAAGTGCTGTACATATCATCCGTAAGATCGGTTAGATTTCCCGAGCTGTTGGAAACCGTTATACTAAGCGCTTCGGCTTTTTTTTCGGAATCTGTGGATGTGGACTGAGCCGTCTGATCATCAGGCTCTGCATGAAGACGGCCGCCGGTTAAGCAGGCCGAAAGAAGAACCATTGTCAATAAAGTATAGAATGCTCTTTTGATAGTTTTCATATTTTTCCCTTATCAGTGTGTTTTCTAACATTTTTGTACATTAAGCCCGGCCGAAAGGCG
>CACYCJ010000075.1 GCA_902772925.1 uncultured Lachnospiraceae bacterium | reverse complement strand
TACAGCAAGCGTAAAAAATATAGATCGGTTTCTTTATGGATGTACAAATCTACAGTTATTAAATACACCTGGGAACAATGCAGTTGTGATTAGTTTGCCCCATAAGATGTATGACCGCAGTGGAAAAGAATATAATGAAATTCCGATACTAACAAAAAGTATTGATCTTTCAACGACACAGTTAGAAGAAGATCCAGGTTTCATCGTATGTGATGGCGTTACGGCGACATTCGATGTGGCAACAGGCGAGCTTGTATTTGACTCTGACGGAGGTACTCTGTGTCATGATTGGATTCAAAAGATATCTATTTCTAAAAGTGATATCAAAATCATAAAAGCGAAAAACATTTTTTCAAGAATAGTTTTGCCGGCGGATAGCTCATCTTTGTTCAGTGGATTTGATAGTTTGATAAAACTGGATTTATCCTGCTTTGATACGTCAAATGTCACAAATATGAACACTATGTTCAAAGGATGTAGCAGTTTGACGTATTTGAATTTAAACAATATAAATATGTCGAATGTTCGAATGATGGATGGTATGTTCAATGGATGCCGCAATATTAAAAGAGTGGATCTTCCTGTCAGTGTTACAAAGATGGTAAACGGGATGTTTTCAGGTTGTGATTCACTGACTGATATTTACTTTAACGGTACGGATGAACAATGGAATAATGTTTCGAAAGAAGATCAGAGCATCCCTGAATCTGTCACGGTTCATTTTTCAGCGACAAGAGTAGCCGCAAGTCAGACTCATTATAGTTCCGGTATTTATTATGGGGGAACCGGTCTTGGAAAGACCAATGAAGAGCAGATAAGAGAATATTACAGACTATTTGCATCTGCAATTGATAGTTATATGAAAGACTTGAATGGTTCGGTAAGGGCAGAAGCTAAGACAGACGAGAATGTACGGTCACTTAGGGAAGTAGATGAAGCAAAAAAACAACCTGCTCTTACGGTACCAGCAACTGTCACGGATAATCGGATTATAAACGCTGCTTATGCAGGACTGGCGGAGTTTTATAACAGATTTGATAACGATCATCCCGCACTTGAAAAAATAAACCTGTCGTTAAGCATGACAGAAATTGAAAACAAAATAATTAATGAAATATACAGAGCTTCTAAAATCTATGATTTCTATTTGAACCATGATGGCTATACGGTCCATTGCAACATCTATAGTATGTATCATGCTTTTTCTGGATCCGTCACTGTCGGAGGTTATGATTTTCAAATTGTGTCCGATGTCAATGAGACTGCAAATACGATGGCAGAGTATTTGAAGATACTGAATGAACGAGCAGAACAGGTTTCTAAAGACGGATTAAAAGAGTATATGAAAACGTTCAATAAGGTGACCTGCATTACCAGCATTACTGAGGAAACATTTACAGGCCTATTTAATAAAATATATGATTATATGTTGGATAAAGGTTACGGAAAAGTAACAAAGTATGCTTCAGCTCTTTATCGTGGCTATAAGATTGCTAAAGATGTTACTGCACTGGAAAAAGGAGGACTGTCAGATAAACTAAACAACAGTTTAAGTCTTTATGATCAGATAAAAAACATGAGTTTTTCAGATAGTTCGATAAGGAACGAGGCTCTGAAAACTTCACTTCAAAGAGTCGAATCTGCAAGAGCCGATTTGGAAAACGCATTGTATAATTACACTTATCATCCGGACGAAGCTCTTGATACAGAAAGAGGATGGTTCGATAAGTTTAAGAATGGATGTAAACGAATCATAGGAAAATGTCCGGTTGATTTTACTATTTATGACGAGAATGGGAATGTTCTGGGATGGACAAATGGCTCATATTGTGATTTCGAAGAACCTATCTATATTGAAATGTCAGGGGATGTTGAGAACATTTATATTCCGAATGATATACAGGTAAATATCGTTACAACTGCAACCGGCGATGGTTCAATGTCATATATGGTTGAGCAATATAACGGTGAGACTATTATTGGCAGACTGAATTACTATGATGTTCCGTTAACGGAGGGGGAGTCCTATACACAGAGCCTGCCTGCGGGGTCAATAATTGATGAATCCATTACGTTAGTTGGATCCGAAGGATCAGAAATAAGT